>JANZQE010000339.1:0-22225 GCA_038040705.1 Clostridium sp.
ACACTTATTTTATGTTTCATATTCATTGCTATCAACGGGATAAAAGGTAAAAGTTATACTGAGTTCATTATTATTGCGCTTGCTTCACAATCAGCAACAGATTTTTATAAATATAAAGAGCTAAAAGATAAAAAGAATTTACTTGTATTTATTTACGCTAGTGTTTTGGCAATAGTATCTTTTATAATATTTTTTGTAAAAGGGTGATGGAATGAGTGAAGAATTAGTTTTGAAAAATCGATTAAAAGTGGCAAGAGCACAGAAAAATTTATCTCAAGGGCAACTTGCTGAACTAATAGGGGTATCGCGTCAAACTATCAGCTCAATTGAAACAGGTCAATTTTGTCCAACAGCTAAACTTGCGCTTATTTTGTGTATTGCATTGGATAAAATATTTGAAGATCTATTTTATTTTGATTGAACCTATAAAAGGAAAAGGAGCCAGTTTAATTATGCTGACTCCTTTTCCTTTAGATTCTCATATTTCAAAATTAAATATCTATGTTAGTTTCCCAAAGGTAATAAAATTTTACAAAATGACTAAAGATTTATATAAATAGAAAAAATACATTGACAATATCGAGTATCGATAATAAGCTTAAATTAGATATATCGACACTCGATATTAAAGAGGTGATTAAAAGTGGCAAGAGAGCAATTTCAGAATTTAACAGAACCAATGTATTATATATTAATGTCACTACTCAGGGAAATGTGTGGAGTGGATATTATGGAATCTGTAAATGAGATTTCTAAAGGGCGTGTAAAGGTTGGTCCGGGAACTTTATATGCGCTGCTTTCTAAGTTTGAAAAGGAAAATATGATAATAGAAACAGAAGTACAAGGGAGAAAAAGAAGCTATATAATTACTGATAAAGGAAAAGAAATATTACTAGATGAGTATAGAAGATTAATTACCATGGTTAATGATGGAGTATTGCGTATAGAGGGATATTAAGATGATTTTAAAGTATAGGAAGGAGGTAAAAATAATGAGGGGTAAGGATACTAAGAGAACATTTTTTATGTATTTATCCTATGAATGTTCCGCGTTAGAAGAATATCTTGAGAAGATGGCAGAAAAAGGGTGGCTACTTAAATCTACAAGGGGAGGATTTTTCAAATTTAGAAAAATCGGAATAAGAAAAATAAAGTATTCGGTGGATGTACTTGATAGAGTTTCTGTTTTTGATCATAAAGATAGTGATGTGGCTTTAGAATATAGGAAATATTGTGAGGCGGCAGGATGGAATTATATATGTGAGGATGGTAATGTTCAAATTTTTTACACTGAGGGTGATAAGGATATTATATCCATTCACACTGATGAAGAGGAAAAATTTAAAGGTATTTTTAAATATTCTATTAAAGTTATAATCGGTCAAATATTACTAATTATTTTATTTGTTTTTAGTATGTATGAGCAATTAACAAATAATGCAGAACTTTTATTAGCAACTAACATAGGTATATTTTTATTAACTTTAATGTTTTCTGTTATATTGATGAATTGTATAGGAATTATCAGCTTCTATATTTGGGTTATAAAAGCGAAAGGTCGGGTAAAGAGTAATAAGCAAATGCCTTATAATAGCTATAAGCATTTAAAGATAAAAAACATACTAATTAGAGGATACTACTTAATATTAATTTTTACATTTGTAACAGCATTTGTTTTTGATATTCCTGGGAGTAGCAAATTTAATATTCCTATGGTACTTATAATGCTTATTCCTTTAATAATTCTAATCTGGGCTAAAAAATTCACTGATAAGAATAGGTATTCGAAAGATAGTAATATATTAATATTTATTAGTGGACTTCTAGTTTCATTAGCAGTTTGTATTATACTTAGTTACATCTTTGTTTTTAAAATCAATACTAATATTAAGCCAAGTGAGGTGCCAACTGAAAAAGCAAGTTTAACAATCATGGACTTTGGATATAAAAAAAATGAAGAAAAAAATTCTTACATTGAATTTGATAAAAGTATCTTAGCTCAAAGAATAAAATATTCTTATAAAAGCGGAGATAACTACTTGGATTATACTATTTTTGAAAGTAAGTATCCTTTGTTAATTAAATTGCAAGAGAATAGTCAAGTAAGTAAATATAAACATATAAATTTTAAACATGAGAAAACTAATTTACCAGGTAATATTAGAGTTTATGTGGGTGGCGAAATAAAGAATTTTTTTGTTTTAGTATCTGAAGATAAAGTGATTTTTATTGTAAAAGGTGTTAGTGGTATAAGTGAAGATGAATTTTTAAATATGACATATAAAAAACTTTTTTAGTGAAGAGCTGGAGGGGAAATCATTATGAGCAAAAATACAAAGAGAACATTTTTTACTTTTTTGCCCTATGAATGTGCGGCAGTAGAAGAATATCTTGAACTAATGGCAGAAAAGGGATGGTTATTACAATCGGTTAAAGGAAACTTTTATAAGTTTAAGAAAACAGAGCTGAAAAATATAAAATATTCAGTGGATGTACTCCAAAAGATTTCTATGTTTGATCATAAAGATAGTGCTGAGGCTGTAGAATATAGGGAATATTGCAAGGCAGCGGGGTGGAATTATGTATGTCAGTTAGGTAAAATACAAATATTTTATACCCAGGATGATAAGAAAACTATCTCTATTCATACGGATGCAGAGGAAAAGTTTAAATCAGTTTTTAAAGCTTCATTATATAATATGGGAAGTCAATTTATTTTAACACTTTTGTTTATTATTAATCTATATATTCAATTGTTTTTGGGAGATGGAGGGTTTATACTAGCATCTAATATGGGCGTACTTGGAATCGTTGCAATGGGTTCGCTTATACTTATGAATAGTATAGGATTTATTATCTTTTTACTTTGGGTTATAAAAGTTAGAGCTAAGTTAAGAAAAGGTAAAGGTATGGATTATAGTAACTATAGGCAAGTAAAGAAAAAGAATATACTAAGAGTTAGCTTTGCCGTAATATATTTATTTATATTTTTAAAACTTCTTATTTTTAATAATCTTGACTCCAAAGGATTTAATATTACTCTCTTAATAATATTGTGTATTCCTATAATAATTATTATTTATGTGCGAAAGTTTATTAATAAAAAAAGGTATTCAAAAAACATTAACAGAGGGATAATGATAGGTAGCGTAGTAGTCTCAACATATTTAGTATTAATGATTGTTGTTAGCACAACGCTTTTAGGTAGCGAATCTTTACAAGATGAAGTTCCAGCACAGACAGTTAATTTAACATTTAATGATTTTGGGTTCGTAGGAAATAACGATGAAAGTCCTTATATTAATTTTGAAAAAAGCATAATAGCTCAAAGAGTAGACTATTCTGGCGGTAACGACGACAATTATTTAAGCTATACAATTCTTCAAAGTGACTATCCTTTAATAATTAAATTCTATGAAAATAGGTTGTTAAATAAACTTAAAAACTATGATATTGGTATAAAAGAGAAGAGTACTAAACTATCTAATAATATTGTGGTTTATTCTGATAGTGTGAAAAGAACATTCGTATTAGTGTCAGATGATAAGGTAGTTGAGATTAGAAAAGACTTTATTAATATAAGTGAAGAAGAATTTTTAAATAAGGTATATGAAAAGCTTTTTTAATACAAAACTAGAGGCATATATTTAATCAATATATGCCTCTAGTTTTGTTAAATAGCAGATCCATCTTCATTATTAACGGTATCATCTATGGTAATTACGAAAACTTTTTTTATCCATCCTTTATTATTGATGTTAGTCTGAGAATTTAGATATACTTCATACCAAAAAGTATCAAAGATTTCAGCTGAATCTTGAATTTCGAGCGTGGTGTCCTTAGTTACATTAGATAGAACAGGTGAGCTCTCCATAGGACTTAGATATAGACTACAACTGTCTTTTGCGGTTCCTGTTTTAAAGAGTGGTGCTTTATATTTTATAATAATAGGTCCTTGCTCATTACGGGAACTCGCAATTTTAGATTTAAAGTCTCTATTTTGCCTAGAAATAATTTTAAGTTGGGTTTTCTGATTTGATAATTTTTGGTTCATGACAGTGTAATATACGCCAAAGCAGATTAAAAGAATAGAAAATAGAAAAATAACCAATATTAGCTCTCCTTATAAATTAATCTTTTAAGATAAATATATAATATTATAGTAGAGATTAACTCGAAAACTTGTGCGTATGTTAAACTGTGCAATAACTCTCCTTATTATATATATTCAATGGAAAACTAAAAAATACATATAAAAAAAACCCATCGATTGAATGAGTTTTTTATATCTAAATGGCCGTAGTTAATTCATGGTATTCTGTTATATACATATCTGCATGAATTATAATATCTTCCTTTTGTTCTTTAGAGAAGTCATCATATACTCCTACTACTTTCATTCCGGCAGCTTTAGCACCCTTAACTGCAGGGAGTATATCTTCAAATACAATACAATCTTCTGGTTTTACACCTAAATTTTCAGCTGCAAGCAAATAAACATCAGGGAAATTTTTTCCTCTAGATACTTCACTTGTGAGAGTTATAGTGTCAAAATAATGATATATATCATTAGATTTCAAACAAGCTTCCAAAAGAGTTTTACTATTACTTGTAGCTAGTCCGATTTTTATATTTAATGATTTAAGTAGAGCTAAAAACTGAACTACACCAGGTTTTAGTTTTACATTGTTTAGGTACTCTACATAAGCAAAATCTGTCCATTCTTTCATAATTTCATCTATAGTATCTGGTATATTGAAATTTGTTTTAAAATACGCAGCTGTATCATTAAAACTAAGATGTTCTATTTGACTTTTTAGGTTACAGGGTAAATCTATATTTCTTTTCTTAAAATAATCTGTATCTATTTTGCTCCAAACCCACATAGAGTCCATAAGTGTACCATCTAAATCAAAAATTGCAGCTTTTATATTTGTTAGCATTTAATCACCTCTATGTTAATTATAACATGAAAAAGTATAGTGATATACCAGTACTTGTAATTACAAAAACCACTTAAAAGAATCTATAAACAAGAATAGAGCAAGTAGTTCCAATAAAAACACCCATAATCACATCTGTAGGGTAATGAACGCCTATGTACATTCTGGAGATTCCCACACCGCATGCTAGAGGTATAGTTATTAATCCAAACAGAGGGAAATATAAAGCTATTATAACAGCTAATGAAAATGCGCCAGTAGTATGTCCTGATGGGAAAGAATATTTATCTATTCCTATTTTTTTTATATTTAAATTTGGGATTTTTATAAAAGGTCTTAATCTAGTAACGGTCATCTTTAGAATTTTACCAATGCCGGTACTGATTGTTACAGAAATCATTGCTCGAAGAGCCATGGTGTGAAGAGTATTACCTTTTAGTAGAAATATAGCAGTGCAAAATACAAACATAAAAGAAAAGGAGCCGAGGTAAGTCATGGCGGGCATTATAATATCTAAAAACCTACACTTCCAAGAATTATTTATAATTCTAAGTAGATTAATATCTCTAAGGCTTATATATTTAATTAACGATTTCATAAAAACCCCCTTAGATACAATAAATTATTAACCACTAAATTATTGTATCATATTTAAGTAAACATTTATATTGAAAATATTTGCTAGAAATCTCTGCGAAATATTTTAGTTTTATTTTTATCCTTAAAATCAGAAGCGTTATCAATGCCAATCTTGCTTAGAATTTTGTTCATGCAATCACTGTCTATGGCTATTTTAATTCTAGAGCTATCAGCAAACTCATCTACGGTGCGTTTGCCAGAAGTTGAACTTATAAGCGATTTAGGCCCGCCAACGCATCCACCAACACAACCCATGCCTTCAATAAAATTGGCATTCACATCTCCATTTTGAGCTTTAGTTAGTAATTCCTTACATTCTTTTATACCATTTGCTTGAGTAGCTTTTAGTAAACTATATTTTTCGGGAAATAATCTTTCTATAACTTCCGCGATAGCTATAGATACTCCTCCTGTCCTAGCATAAAGTCTGCCTCCTCTAGAAGCATATTCCGTAGACACATCTTCTTGTAATTTAAAAGGCTGAATGTCTAATGTTTCAAAAATATCCCTAAGCTCTGTAAAGGTAAGAACAAAATCTATATCACCTAAGAGGTCCGTGGCTTTAGCCTCACCTTTTTTTGCAATACAGGGGCCTATAAAGACCACTTTGCAGTCAGGGTTTAACTGTTTTAAAACTCTGCCTGCCGCAATCATAGGAGATATAGAAGGAGAAACATGTTTTACTAAAGTGTTGTATACCTTCTTTACCATGCCGACCCACATAGGACAACAGCAAGAAGTAATCATTAAATCGTTTTCCTTTTTAACAAGCTCATCAAATTCTATGGCTTCTTTTAATGTTAGCATATCTGCGAAAAAAGCTACTTCGACCATATCTGTAAAGCCAATTTGTTTAAAAGCGGTTCTAAGTTTATTAACGTTGACATTTACTCCAAACTGACCAGCAATAGCAGGGGCTACCGCTGCTATTACTTTAGAATTCCCCTTTAATAAATTTAAAAGGGGAATAAACTCTACCTTATCCATTAAAGAACCAGTGGGACAGGCATCTACGCAAAATCCACAGTCTGTGCACTTTTCATCATTGATATAGGTAGTATTCCTTTTGATATCTATTAATATGGCATCAAAAGGACAGGATGTTTGACAGGGAGTTTTTGAAAAGTTGTCTGTACAACATGTAGTGCAGGCCTTAATTTTGCTTACAACTTTATGATTTGATTCATAGGATACTATAGCTTTTTTTAAATCTTGTATGTAATCATCAGAAAAGTCTACATCTACTCCACAAAGTGAAGAAATTATGTAGCTTAAGTCATTTTTATTAATATTATCCTGAGACAGTAAATCTTGTACATTGCCTTCAAAATCGTCTTCATAATAGGATTTGATAAGGGTCTTAAAAATATCTGAATTAATCTTATTCAAAACAATCACTCCTAAGTTGTTACTTCAATGTAATAATAGGCATTTAGAAAAAACATTAAAATGGTAGCATGTTATTTATTTTGTGATAAAAGAGTGATTTTATACATTAAAACAGTTAAAAATATACAATAAAAAAAGAGTTGTCATATGACAACTCTTTTATGGTCGGGGTGACAGGGATTGAACCTGCGACCTCATGGTCCCAAACCACGCGCGCTCCCAGCTGCGCTACACCCCGAGGACAAGACCTATTATATAATAGAAATGAATAAAAGTCAACAGTGTATAAAAAAAGTTTTTTTAAGCGCAAAATACACAAACTATAAATCATAAATATATTTAGCTCTATACATGATAATGCGTACAAGTTATAATTTAAAGTGGAAAGCATTTTGGAAAGATTAGATTTATGTTAAAGAGTAATAGTTAGGGGGCGAGGATGATGTATAAATATTTAATGGAAGGGCTACTTATAGGGTTTGCATACGTGGCACCTATAGGTACACAGAATATATTTGTAATAAATACGGCTATACGTAAAAGCAGGTTAAGAGCATATCAGGTTGCATTTATTACTATATTTTTTGATGTTTCTCTTGCACTTTCATGCTTTTTAGGAATGGGAGCACTTATGGAAAGATTTGATTTTTTAAAGATGATTATCCTTTTAATTGGGAGTGTAGCTGTAATTTACATTGGAATAGGACTTATTAGACAAGCACCAGAAATTCAATCTGAAACAACTGTTGATGTGAACAAATCACTTGTGAAAATAATATGGACATGCTTTGCTGTCACTTGGTTAAATCCTCAAGCTATAATAGATGGATCTTTATTGCTTGGACCTATGAAAGCTTCACTGCCTGTAGACATGGCGATATACTCTATTATAGGAGTTTGCTTGGCCTCATTAATTTGGTTTACTTCACTTGCAACAATTGTATCACTATTTAAAGGTAAATTTAACATTAAAGTTATTAGAATAATAAACTTGGTATGTGGGGTAATTATAATACTATATGGATTTAAATTAGCATACTCTTTTGTTAAATTAATTGTTTAAAGTGGAAAAGAGCAGTTTTGAAATGGTTTTTAAATTATATCATTCCAGAAACTACTCTTTATTCATTATTTTTTAGAATCCTTTTCTTTATCCCCTACACCTCTAGTAGGGACAGTACCCATAACGAAACCTACCAATATAGACACTAATGCAGGAGCTATTACGTTTATATATACTATATATTGAGTCTTGTATAATACTAGAGCAGTAAGTGAAGTTATTAATGTACTAGCTACAAAAATAATAATTACGAATTTTGCGAAAGAACTCATAAATTTTTCATATAATCTATGACGAGTTGGCCCACTTATAATACTTTTAAAAAGAAAATAGGAAGCGAAGATTATTGTAATATCCACCACAGCTGAAACTAGAAAATTTTTCATTATATATACCTCCAAAACAAATTTTCATAGTTAGTGTTACCAAAGATTAATGCTTTTACGCAATATAATTAAAAAAGTAGGATTAAAAATGAAAGAGATCGCAGTAAATGGATAATATAAGGCCGATTTTAGAAAATTAAATAAATAAATTAATAATAGGCCTTGCAAATTGCAAGGCCTATTATGTCAAAACATTTTAAAAAAAATTCTTAGAGTTTATCTAGTATTTTTCTAAATTCTTCTATTGGTTGTGCACCAACTATAGTGTATTTGTCATCTATAATAAAAGTAGGGGTGCTATTAATATTCATCTTGCGAGCATCATTAGCACTATTATTTAAAGCGGTCTCATAGACTCTATTTTTAATGGCATTAATAAGTGCCTCTTTATTTAAACCAAGAGGTTTGCCAAGGTCACAAAGCACCTCTAAATCTCCTATATCTTTTAAATCTCTAAAGTAAGCATCCATTAATGAAGTATGATACTCTTTTATCTTACCATTTGCTCTAGCAAATTCTGCTGCCTCTAATGCATTGTGTGAATTAACCAGTAGCTCTAACCTACCAAAGCTTATTCCGTATAGTGCTCCTGAAGCATTAAGGTTACCTAACATATTCTCTAAATTAGATTTACCGAATTTTTCACTAATACTTACGCCTTTCGTTGGAGTCTCCGGATGTATTTCCAGTCCTAACCACTCAACATCAAGGTCATATTCTTTTTCAAGTTTCTCGACAATACCTTTGCCGACATAACAGAAGGGTCAAATATAGTCAGAGAAAATTTTAATTTTTATACTCATAATATACCTCCAATTTCTTATTAATATAAATATGTCTTATTGTTAACTATTATACTTATATATATTATAACCGTATCGATAGTTATTTTCAATAGACAATAATTATTGAATGAATATTATTACAATGATAAGGTAAAAATACTTAGATTCACTATGATATAATATTATAAAAGAAAAAGATATATTGATTTTCATTGGAGGTATTATATGATTTATGAAAAAGGTAAACTGAAAGTAGATAGCGATTTTGACATAAAGGAAATACAAAGGGATGATAGTAATATTGATTTAATAATTCCATTAGAGTATAGGTGTATAAATTTATATTTTACTGGTTTTCCTAAGTGCTTAAATTCTAGATTGCAATTTCCTTCAGTAAAAAGCATTTTTATAAGGTTTTGTACTATAGAAGATAATAGTATATGTACGATACATTTTTTAAGTGACAGCGGTGTTCATTCCACCATAGCAAACTTTGAAATGGATTATAGTGAAACGTATATAGAAATGAAAGATAGAGAATTTTTTGTGGATATGAAAATGCGTTACAAGGAGAATATGCGCTTATAATAAATGTTATCATTATAGGAGGAAAATTAATGAAGGAAATAAAATTTAGTAAGGTAACAAAAAAAATAGCTATGAAACAGGGTGCTTTCAGCATTTTAATGAGCTTTGCAATATTCATTGGAGTTGTAGGGTCATTTATTCAAGGGAGAACCGGGATAGCAGGAATTTTCACAATGGTAACCATTGTATCTATAGCATTTTCAATATCTTTTGTTATAAAGCTTAGAAGACTTGAAGGTTTGAACTATTTAACATTTCAAAAGGATAGATTTGAGCTTAATAGTAATTTTGCGTCAAAGGGCAAGGTTATTATGTTTAATGATATAAACAAGGTTCGAATAACAAAGAAAAATATTGCGATAACAGTAGGTAAAAAACCTTATAATTTAATTCTTCAACACATTGAACCAGAAAAAACTAAAGAAGTGGAAAAGTTTTTCATGAAATATAACAGAAAATAAAAAAGAAACCATAGAGACTAAATCTTACATAAATCTCCACGGTCATAAGCACTAGTATTATAATTCTCTAATCACTCTACAAGGGTTGCCGGCGGCTAAAACATTCTCAGGAATATCTTTGGTTACAACGCTTCCAGCTCCAATCGTTGTATTTTTGCCTATTTTTACTCCAGCGCACACTATAGCACACCCGCCTATCCAAACATTTTCTCCGATTTCTACAGGTTTGCCTATATCTTTTCCAGCAATTCGCTCCTCCGCTTTAAGAGGATGGGTAGCTGTATATATGTGCACGTTTGGTCCAAACATTACATTGTCACCAATTTTGACACTGGTCAAATCAAGAATAACGCAATTATGATTTGCGTAAAAACTCTTTCCAATTTCAATGTTATACCCATAATCACAAAAGAAAGTAGGCTCTATGTAACAAGTATTTTCTGTTTGAAATAAATCTCTGAGGAGCGCTTTTCTCTCATCATATTTATCAAAGGCCATATTATTAAATTGATGACACAAATTACCTGCTCGTTCTCTATCTGCAAATAATTGTGGGTCCTTTCCATCAAATAGCATTCCTGCCAGCATTTTTTCTTTTTCGGTCATAGTATCTCCTCCTTATTATCAATAGATCTATTATACCATTAAAGACAATTTATTCTAAAACCATAATATTTTTCTTTATACTTTACGAAGTAAGCCCTTCCGTAACAATAACAGCTTTGCCACCAACCTCTATGGTTAAGTTACTCTTGCTTCCTTCTAGTCTTACAATTATTTTACTTGGTCTATTCATATAGTATCCTTGTTCACAAATTATAGTTATATTATCTTCGAATTTAAGTATATCATTTTCTACTAAATATGCACCCAGGGCTCCATTAGAAGTTCCGGTGGCAGCTTCTTCATTTATTCCAACTGCAGGACCAAAATTTCTACAAGCGAGAGTAGAAGATTCTTCTTCAGTTTCAAATGTAAAAGCATGCACACCAGTAATATTTAGATTGTTACTATACTCTGTTAATTTATCGAAGTTCGGATTTATGGATTTTAGTGATGCTAAACTTTTAACAGGAAGTATAATGTCTGTAAGTCCAGTGGATACAGCTTGTGGTATAAGTGAATACCCGTCTATACCTATATCACATGCATTCACACCCATAATATTAGCAAGTTCACCTATGTTTTCAACAGTAAAAACAAATTTTGGCTTAGTTTGGGTCATCATAACACTTTGTATTTTATTATCTTTAAAATATAGTTTCACTGGTAGTATTCCTGCTTTTGTTTTTTGATTTATAATTTTAACATCATTAGTTCCAGTAATAATACCTTTTGAAGCTAAAGTAAAGAAACAAGCAATTGTAGCATGACCACATAAATCCACTTCTTGAGTAGGTGTGAAAAATCTTACCTCGTAATCTGATTCATTATTTTGTAGTGGAAAAACAAAGGCTGTTTCTGACAAATTTATTTCCTTGGCAATACTTAACATATCATTACAATTCAAATTATTGGCATCTAGGACTACTCCAGCAGGATTCCCTCCTAGAGGTATATCCGAAAAGGCATTTACACTGTAGATAACTTTTTTCATAAAAAACACATCCCTTTCAAGCTTAAGCACCTTCATTTAAGAATTTATATTGAGACATATAAAGATTATAATATAATCCTTTTAGAACTATAAGCTCCTCATGAGTGCCACTCTCTACAATTCTCCCATCATCTATAACCATTATTTTGTCACAATCTCTTATAGTTGATAACCTATGTGCAATAACAAATGATGTTCTACCATATAAGAGCTTTTTAATTCCCTTTTGTACAAGTTTTTCTGTAGTTGTATCAATATTGGAAGTAGCTTCATCCAGGATTAATATTCTTGGGTTAGCAAGAAGTGCACGAGCGAATGATATAAGCTGCCTCTCGCCAACAGAGAGTCTAGCACCTCTTTCATTTACTTCTGTTTCATAACCATTCGTAAGCTTCATGATAAATAAATTGGCACTAACGGCAACAGCTGCAGCTATTACCTCATCATCTGTGGCATCAAGTTTTCCGTAACGAATGTTCTCCATAATAGTAGTAGAAAACAGAAAGGTATCCTGTAGCATAATGCCCATTTGACGCCTAAGTGAACCAATATCAACATGGGTTATATTTTTACCATCAATTAAGATTTCGCCACTATCTGCGTCGTAAAATCTACTAATTAAGTTTATTATGGTAGTCTTCCCGGCACCTGTAGGACCTACTAAAGCCACGGTTTCTCCAGATTTTATTTTAAAGTTAATATTGTTTAATACGGGAACATCATCATCATAACTAAACATTACATTTTTGAACTCCACATCACCTTTTATTTTGGGCATTTGTATAGCATTATCAATAGTTAGTATATCTGGTTTGACATCTAGTATTTCGAAAATTCTTTCAGCGGAAGCAAAATTTGTTATTAAGGAGTTGTAAAAATGACTGATGTTCATAATAGGTCTCCAAAACATTGAAATATAAGCGCTAAAGGCTACTAGTTCACCGATGGTTAATTGGTTTGCTTTAATAAGTGGAACGCTATACCAGTATACGAGTAAGCTCCCAAGCCCCCAGGATAATTCTACCATTGGCCAAAATAAATCATTTAGTCTTACTGCACTCATAAAGGAATCCATCATATCTCGAACATAGGCCGTAAATGTTTTAGAGGTTTTGTCCTCGGATGCAAAAGATTGAACAATTCTTATGCCGGAGAAGTCTTCGTGTGTGTAAGCATTAAGGTTTGAACGCCTGGATCTATATAGCTGCCAGCGCTTTCTAGAAAAAATTTCTATGGCAGCAAATCCTATGATCAATATTGGCAAGAATGATATGGAAATAAGAGCTAATTTAAAATTCATAGAAAACATAATAATTGTAACAAATACAAGAGTTAATATTTCAGGTATGAGGTTAGTAACACTGCTAGAGAAAAGATCTTGCAGGGAGTTTACATCCCCAATAACCCTTGCAAGTATTTTGCCTACAGGTCTATTGTCAAAAAAAGTTAGTGATAGTTTTTGGATATGAGTATATAATTCTTGCCTTATATCCAGTAGTGCAGAGTTAGTAACAGAGGCCATCATATTAAATCTTATTTTAGATGCAATAAGTGATATTATGTTGAAAAACAACATAAATCCAGCAATCTGAAATAATCCTTTTACATTTGAATTCACTATATATTTATCTATTGCAAGCTTTAAAATATATGGGTTTAATAGGGAGCATATCATTACTAAAATCATAAGAAGTATAACTAAAACTACTTTGATTTTATAAGGCTTTAAATAACTAAATATCCTTGTAATTAACTCTCCCTTTGAAGTTTCGCTAATCTGTTCATCTTGTTTGGTTGAATTTTTAATCATTATATCACCACTCCTTCTATATCCATAAAGTCTGTAAATTGTTGATTGTAAACATCGTAGTAGTACCCTCTCTTTTCAATGAGTGTTTTATGATTTCCCATTTCCACGATATGACCATCTTCAAGAAACAGGATTATGTCAGCATTTTTAACTGCAGATATTCTATGTGCAATTATAAAGGTAGTTGCATTATTATTTCTATTGTTAAGATTTTTTAAAAGATTGTATTCAGTTTCCATATCTAGGGCCGAAGTGGCATCATCAAGGATTAGAATGCTAGAATCATTAACTAGTGCCCTTGCAATAGAAAGTCTTTGTTTTTCACCACCGGAAAGACCGAGTCCCCTCTCACCAATAACTGTGTCATACCCCTCCGAAAGATTTTCAAGAAATTCATCTGCGCAAGCATCCTTGCAGGCATTTTTAATTTCTTCAAAGGACGCATCGTGTTTCCCAAAACGTATATTTTCAGAAATGCTCTCTGAAAACAGGAAAGTGTCTTGAGCAACTACGGACATTTTACGCCTCAAATCACCTATGCATATATCGCGCACGTCATTACCATCTACAGTAATGCAGCCTTTTGAAATGTCATAATATCTTCCGATAAGATTTACAAGAGAGCTTTTACCAGACCCTGTTGTACCCATTATTGCAACTGTGCTTCCAGCAGGTATATCTAAATTTATATTTTCAAGTATATAATTATCATTGTATTTAAAAGACACATTTTCAAACTTTATGTGGCCTTTAACTTCACTCATAGATATGGCATCATCTTTATCTTTAATTTCTGGCACAACATCCATGATATTAAATATTTTTTTAGCAGAAGTATTAGCCTGAGTTATCATGTTTGTAAGCCAACCTATCATCCTCATAGGCCAAATTAACATCCATACATACTGGCTAAAGGCTACTAGTTCACCTATAGATAACGCTTTATCAATTACGAGTAGGCCACCGGCACATACTACGGCTATAACGGATATATTACACAAAAATTCTATCATAGGAAAGCGTCTACTCCATATTTTCGCTTGTTTCATATTAAGATGATAATTTGTTTTGTTGTGGTTTAAGAATTTTGTTGTTTCATGTTTTTCACGAGCAAAAGCTTTTACAAGTCTTGCACCAGCAATATTCTCTTGAGCGGTAGTGTTTATAACTGCATTATGATCACTTATTTTGTCAAATGCAACCCCGACCTCTTTTTCAAGTTTCATTGCTATAAAACCAATAAAGGGCATGGTTAGGAGTGTTATTACTGCCAGCTTCCAATTTATTTGGAATATAAGGATAGAGGCAACTAAAAAATAAATCACCTGTTCTATAGCAAGACTTATACCAAAAGCGATAGACATCCATACATTATCCACGTCGGAACTCATTCTTGACATAAGTTCACCAGTGTTCATATTATCAAAATATTTAAAAGGCAATTTTTGAATGTGGTTAAAGAGATCAGTTTTTAAATCTATACTTACTCTAGAAGATACATAATCTAGTATGTAGTCCTTAACATAGCCAAGTATTGACCTGGCAAGAGTAATCCCAGCAAGAGACATTAATACAAAAGTAAGAAGTTCATATTGTTTATTTTGCAGAACCTTATCAATCATAATTTTTACTAAATATGGATTAAACATATCAAGTGCTATGCTAATTAACATTGCAATAGCGGGTATAATAATAAATAGTTTATACTTTGCGACGTATTTTAAAATTCGTTTCATTAAAAGCGGAACCTCCTTTAAGATAGATGTATTTCAGATGCAAAATGACTTAATAGAAAAAAGCCATGGAAGTCTCCATGGCTTAAAAAATCATTAATATTATGTTAGTGCATTAATTTCACATAATAAATTAACTCATATAAAAGGTCATGGACTAATAGTCCATGACCAATGCTTATAATTTCATAAAAACAATTTAAGTACTATAAATCATTATGAAAAGATAATTTTCATTGTGGTAGGACTATAATATAAATTTTTACACATAGGAGTATTGCTAAATCTAACAAAATTTAATAATGTTTTAGCATAAGTCCGAACTTCTTTATTGATCATGGTCACTACCTCCTTTTCATAATATATATTATTGATTTTCATTCAAATGATTACTTTCTAATAATACTTTATTTGTTAATGTATGTCAATAAGTAATATTCGGTAAACTATTTTAAATACATTTCTCCTACTTTATTTACATCTCCTGCTCCCATTGTAATAAGCATATCACCTGTTTTTAACACAGAGTTAAGATGGTGTACAATTTCCTCGAAACTATGAAGATTTAAACAGTCAACATGTTTTTCGCGGACTCTGTCTCCAAGCATAGTTGAACTTATTACCCCGGTATCTTTTTCCCTGGCAGCATAAATATCTGCAAGTATCAGACTGTCCATACCATAAAAAGAATCTGAGAAATCTTCAAATAAACTTATGGTTCTTGAATAAGTATGGGGCTGGAAAACACAATAAATCTTATTGTGAGGGTAATTTTTTGCAGCACTTAGTGTTGCTTTAATTTCTGTAGGATGATGAGCATAATCGTCAATAACAGTTACCCCATCTTTAGTCCCTTTTAGTTCAAATCGTCTATGCGTACCAGTGAAACTTGATAGGCCGCTTACAATTGAGTTTTCAGAAAAACCAAGTATGAGAGCAGTACCTATACTTGCAAGAGAATTTAAAACATTATGCTGCCCTGGTACATTAAGATTTATTTGAAATAGAAGTTTATCTTCTTTATAGGCATCGAAGGTGGCACAACCAAGTTCGTTATAGCTAATATTTCTTGCCCTAAGTGACCCCTCATTTAAACCATAAGTAAGTATGGTACAGTTATAGTCATTGCTTAGAATAGTTCTAACATTTTCGTCGTCTATATTTGCAACTAAATATCCATCTACAGGTATAATATTAATAAATTTTTTAAAGGTATCTTTAATGTGATCTATGTCTCTGTAGTAATCTCGGTGATCTGCATCTATATTTAGTATTGTTCCAATATAAGGAAAAAACTTTAAAAATGATTCCTTATATTCACAGGCTTCTGTAATAAAATAGTCGCCATTCCCAGCTAAAACGTTACCGCAAATGGCATCGAGTTCTCCACCTACTAGTATGGTAGGGTCCACATCCTCATTTAAAATGATGTGAGCTATCATGGAAGTTGTCGTGGTTTTACCGTGGGTACCTGATACGGCAACATTATACTTATGTCCATTCATAATATGACCTAAAAATTCGGCTCTATCCATTAAAGGCAAATTTAACTCAACAGCTTTAATATATTCAGGGTTTTCAGGAGAAATAGCAGCAGTATAAACAACTAAATCTGCATCACCTATGTTATCACCATTATGGCCTATATGAACCTCGGCACCCTTTTGTTTAAGTTTGTTTGTTATATGTGATAATTTCATATCTGATCCAGAAACCTTATAGTCATTTTTCATAAGGATTTCTGCAAGGCCACTCATGCTTATACCACCAATTCCTATGAAATGGATCTTTTTGTTTTTATCTCTTATAAAATCAAAAGACATTATATCAACTCCTCAAAATAATTACACTTGTTTAGTATATGCGAATCGCATTAGTATTGATTGTAACAAATTAATGTATATAAAGCATCATTATAATTTTTTTAACCTGATATTTTGTAGCATTGTTAGTTACTTCTTAATTATATACAAAATAACATAAAAACAATACAAATAAGTAATAATATTTTTATGTTTAGATTTAATAAGATAACCGTTGTAATAAATACAAAATTGAATTACAATAAAATTACGAATGATACGTAAGAATTTTTTGATATAATTCGCAAAATAAAAATTAATATAGGTGATGTTATGGATAAATATAGTAGAAATCAAAGAGTTACAGGTATAACTAAAATATTAACAGAAAACCCTAACAAGACAATTAACCTAAAAAAATTCACAGAATTATTTAATGCAGCTAAATCCACAATTAGCGAAGATATTGTTATTGTTCGCGAAACACTAAATGAGTTATCTATGGGAAGGGTTGAAACAGTTGCAGGTGCAGCTGGCGGCGTCAAGTATGTCTGTGGAATCTCTAAAATTGAAAGTAGTATATTTGCTGATGATTTATGTGAAATTTTAACACAGAAGGACAGAATAATACCAGGTAATTTTATATATATGACTGATATTATGTATAATCCAGAGATAGTGCATAAAGCAGGTGTAATTCTTGCGTCTACTTTTAGCGAACTAAATATAGACTATGTGGTAACAGTTGAGACTAAAGGTATACCACTCGCTTATGAAGTAGCAAAGATGCTAGGGGTTCAATTAGTTATAGTAAGGCGCGATACTAAGGTTACTGAGGGAAGTACTGTTAGTATAAATTATATATCTGGTTCAAGTGATAGAATTCAGACTATGTCTCTTTCGAAAAAATCTATAAAAAAAGGAAGCAATTGTATTTTTGTAGATGATTTTATGAAAGCAGGAGGAACTGCAAGAGGGATAATTAATTTGCTTAAAGAATTTGAAAGTGAAGTTTTAGGCATTGGAGTTCTTATTGATAATATTGAACATGAGCATAAGCTTATAGAAGATTACATCTCAATAATTCAGTTTAAGGGAGTAAGTAAAGAGGGAAAACCACTGTTAATTTCATCAAAAATCACTAAAAAGGCATAATATTCAAAAAATTAAATATTTTTTTGAGTTTTAAGAAGGAAATACCCAAGTTATAGAGAAATAGTATAATATTAACGCAACTTGGAGGTGGAGTGTATGGAAATTACAGACGTTAGAATTAGAAAAATAGCTACAGAGGGTAAAATGAAAGCGATTGTATCGATAACTTTTGATAATGAATTTGTTGTTCATGATATTAAAGTTATAGAAGGACAAAGTGGACTTTTTATTGCTATGCCGAGCAGAAAAACTCCGGATGGAGAATTTAAGGACATAGCACACCCAATAAATACTGGTACAAGAGAAAAGATTCAAGCAGCTATTTTGAGCGAGTATGAAAAAGTAAAAAATGAAGAACCAGTAGTGCGAAAAGTAATAGAAAAAGTAGAAGAAAAAGTGGAAGAAAATACAGAAGAAAAAGTAGAAGTATAAAGAGGGGGGAACCCCCTTTTTATTTTTTTAGCTAAGAAATATAAATAATGTTCAAGCTTGGTTGCAATTAAGGGTTATATAAAATATAATATAAGTGGTATTTTAATTGCAGATGAAATAACAAATAATGTTTAAATTTGTCGAATTAATATATAAAGAGGTGTTTTATTTGTATAAATGCGCTATAATATTAGCTGCTGGTGAAGGAAAAAGAATGAACTCGAATACTCCTAAAGTTCTACATAAGGTTTGTGGCAAAGAAATGATAAATCATGTTATTGACAACATTAGAAGTGCAGATATCGAAAACGTTAATATAGTAATTGGGAAAGGAGCAGAGAAGCTTAAAAGTGGAACACAAGATAGAACAATAAGTTACTCCCTTCAAACGGATCAATTAGGGACAGGACATGCAGTGATGTGTGCTAGTGAATTTCTAGGTGGTAAGGAAGGTACAGTGGCAATATTTGTTGGGGACGGCCCACTAATTACTGAAAACACTGTTAGAGAACTGCTTGATTATCATGAAAAAGGTGATTTTAAAGCTACTATATTAACCTCAAATCATGATGAACCTGCAAAGTATGGCAGAATAATAAGAGATGACAATGGGGATGTTAAAAAAATAGTCGAGTTTAAAGATTGTACTAGTGAAGAGATACTAGTTAAAGAAATAAATTCAGGTATGTATTGTTTTGATATAAAACAATTACTTAATAGTCTTGATAAATTAAATAATAATAATGCTCAAGGGGAATACTATTTAACAGATGTTATAGGTATTTTGAAAAGTGAAGGATGTAAAGTTGGAGCGTTTGATGTACCAATCCAGGAAATTACTGCTGTTAATTCTAAAGTAGAACTTGCAGATGCAGAATTAATTATGAGACAAAGAATAAATAAAATGCATATGGAAAATGGAGTTACAATAATCGATCCTGGTAATACATACATTGACTCTGAAGTTATAATAGGCAAAGATACTATTATATATCCAGGGAATATACTGGAGGGAAAGACTACTATTAAAGAAGACTGTGTTCTTTATCAAAACAATAGGATTTCGGATAGTATTATTCAAAAGGGAGTTTGCGTCCAAAGTTCTGTAGTAATCCAAAGTCAAATAGGTGAGGGAACTACGGTTGGACCTTTTGCTTATATTAGACCAGAGAGTATTATAGGCAAACACGCTAAAATAGGGGACTTTGTTGAAATTAAAAAGTCGACTATTGGGGATAATACAAAGATATCTCATCTTACATATATTGGTGATGCTGAAGTTGGAAGTGGATGTAATTTTGGTTGTGGAACTGTGGTTGTAAACTACGATGGAAAATCAAAATATAAAACTATAATAGGTAATAATGCTTTTATAGGCTGCAATACTAACCTAGTGTCACCAGTAAAAGTTAATGATAATGCATACATTGCAGCCGGCTCTACAATTACAAAAGAAGTTCCAGAAAATGCATTATCAATAGCTAGGGCAAGACAAGTAAATATTGAAAACTGGGTAATTAAAAAAGGCCTTAAAAAATAGTTCAATAAGTGTAATGTTCAATAAGTAAATTATAAAGGGAGGTGTAAAACTGATTTTTGCAGTAGAGTGGGTACATAAAAATTTCAAAACCTATGATACTACCATTTTGTTTAGTGGACAGAATGAAAATTCATATTAATTATATTAATATAAAAATTTTATGAATTTTGAAAATCAGGACTACAGATGATAAACAATGGCAAAAACATTAAGATTTTTACCGGTAACTCAAATCCTAAATTAGCTTCAGATATAGCTGACATACTAGGGCTAACAGTTGGAGATTCAGAAGTGGGAACTTTTAGTGATGGAGAAATATCTGTTAACATTCACGAAACCGTTAGGGGAGCAGATGTATTTGTTGTTCAATCTACAAATGCACCAGTGAATGATAATTTAATGGAATTACTTATTATGATCGATGCTTTTAGGAGAGCTTCAGCAGGAAGAATAACTGCTGTTATACCATACTATGGTTACGCAAGACAGGATAGAAAAGCAAAAGCTAGAGACCCAATTACAGCTAAACTTGTGGCAGACATTATAACAACTGCCGGAGCAGATAGAGTACTTACCATGGATTTGCATGCAGCTCAGATACAAGGATATTTTAATATTCCTGTTGATAATTTAATGGGAACACCTATACTTGCAAAATATTTTATACAACATGGATTTAAAGATAGGGATGATGTAGTTGTAGTTGCACCAGATCTTGGAAGCGTTGCTAGATCAAGAAAATTTGCAGATAAGTTACATGCGCAAATAGCTATCGTTGATAAGAGAAGACCAAAGGCTAATGTAGCAGAGATTATGAACGTCATAGGTGATATTAAGGGAAAAACTTGTATCATGATGGATGATATGATAGATACAGCTGGGACTATAACTAATGGTGCCAATGCATTAGTTAAACTCGGAGCAAAAGATGTTTTTGCATGTTGCAGTCACGGTGTATTATCTGGACCTGCTATTCAAAGAATAAATGATTCTGTAATAAAAGAGTTAATAATATTAAATACAATTGATGTTCCAGAAAGTAAGCACAGTGATAAAATCACTACATTATCTGTAGCTCCAATTATGGCCGAGGCCATAAGGAGAATATATGAGAATGTTTCTGTAAGTAAATTATTTGAGGATGTTTAATATATTTTAGCACCCCCTAAGCTATTTAAGCTGAAAAATTGTAATTTAAAGATACATATTTTAAAAGCGTTACCCTGTTATCTTAATAATAGGGCGACGCTTTTTTTACTATTAGTTGCTTAATCTCCTTGAAATTATTAGTATTAATTATGTAATAATGATTATAATATAATATATTTAATAGCAAAATTTGAAACAAACGGTGAATAAATTGTAACATTTTAAAAAAAACTAATAAGTTATTAGCAAAGTATGATAAGTTAGTTATAAGATTATTTATTTATAAAGAATCTTCAGAAAAATAAAATCACGAATCATTAATTAATAAAATCACACCGTGTATAAGAGGACTAAAGAATAATAGATGAAAAATAGAGAAAATAATTTGGAGGTAATGATATGGAAGGAACTATAGGAAAAATATTAATAGTTGATGATGATAAGAATATTGCTGAGGTAATCAAAATGTACCTTGAAAGTTCAGGGTATGCAACTAAAACAGCATATGATGGAAGGGCTGCACAGGAGGCATTTTTAAGTTATAAACCAGATTTGGTGCTCTTAGATGTAATGTTACCTTATATTGATGGAATTGATGTTCTAAAATGGATAAGAAAAGATTATGAGACGCCGGTTATTATGCTTACTGCTAAAGGGGAAACCTTTGATAAAGTATTAGGCCTAGAACTTGGAGCAGATGATTATGTAGTAAAACCTTTTGAACCAAAAGAAATAATCGCAAGAGTTAAAGCA
>JANZQE010000340.1:0-4904 GCA_038040705.1 Clostridium sp.
ATTAAGGATATTGAAGGAGTATTAGGAGTTGTAGTAGAAGATAATAATTATCAAGTAGTTGTTGGACCTGGAACTGCTAAAAAAGTAACAGACAGTATGGTTGAAAAATTTGGTCTTGACAGAGATGCTGAAATTGCTGAAAATGATTGGCAAGCGAATAAAGCAGAAAAGAAAGGCAACCAAAAAAAATCAGGATTAAAGGGCTTCCTAAAATTAATCTCAGCTATCTTTATTCCATTAATTCCAGCAATTATAGCTGCCGGTTTATTTAATGGTTTTGGATCATTATTATCACAATTATCTGCAGATGGTGTAATTGCTGGTTCATTCTGGGAAACTATTATCTTATTCTTTAAGTTAATAGGTGGAGCATTCTATGCATACTTTGCAATATTTACAGGTATTAATTCCGCAAAAGTTTTTGGTGCTACAGAAGCATTAGGTGGTATCATTGGTGGTATTACAATTAGTGCAAACATTGTAGGTATATCTCAAATGATTAATTTATACAATGAAGCAGTACCTCTTGAATCAACGTTAACTACTGGTAAAGGTGGTATCATTGGTGTTATATTTGGTGTATGGTTATTATCCAAAGTAGAAAAAGCTTTAAGAAAGAAAATACCAGATGTCTTAGATTTAATCTTAGTTCCATTTTTGTCATTATTAATCACAGGTATTTTAATTATCTTTGTAGTAATGCCAGTGGCTGGTTTTTTCTCGGATGGTTTAGTATTTGTATTAAGTTTATTAGTTAATTCTGCTAATCCTGTAGTAAGTGTTATTAGTGGTTATGTATTAGCAGCGGTATTCTTACCAATGGTTTTATTAGGGTTACATCATGGTTTAATTCCAATTTATGTAGTTCAACTTGAAACTATGGGTGGCGTTAGTTTATTCCCAGTATTAGCTATGGCTGGAGCTGGGCAAGTTGGTGCTGCGATTGCAATTTATCGTAAAGCTAAAAAACTAAACAACAAGCGTTTATGTAAAATCATCACAGGTGCTTTACCTGCAGGTTTCTTAGGTGTAGGTGAACCGTTAATTTATGGGGTAACATTACCTATGTTTAAACCATTTATCACAGCTGGTTTAGGTGCTGGATTTGGTGGTGCTTATGTTATGTTAGCACATGTTGTGGCAGTAGCTTGGGGACCAAGTGGACTTGTAGCTATTCCATTAATGCAAACACCGCAAATGATGTTAAATTACTTTATTGGTATATTAATATCTTATGTTGCAGGATTTATCATCACTAATTTTGTAATAAAAGATGAAGATGTTTTAAATGTATAATGTTGGATATTTAATATATCTATAAAATTCCCCAAAAACAAAGCACAATTACCATCACTTTATAGTGAAGGTAATTGTGCTTTTATTTCTTTGAGCACATATATGCTATGAAAGTTAAATAATTTAAAGGAAGAGGGTAAATAAAGTTGCCTTCCTTTTGGTTCAAGATAACATCTTATTATGTTGCATGCCTTTTATCCTAGTTACGGGTACAGCCGATATACATGTATTATCTATACTTAGTAAGTATATGTCGGCTGAAGCGCTTTAGGATCTTTTATTTTGCTTATTATATTTTGAAATTTCATTAGCTTGTTCATTAGCTTGTTCATTACTTAGCACTTTTGTAAGACCACCGGTCGCTGATTCAATATTTAATTGAAAATTAGCATCAGATTTTTTTGTTTCTTTTAACTTGTTTTTATTCATAATTAGTCTCCTCCAATTTTATTGTATTTACTCAGTGTTTAGTCCAAACAAGAGCTCTTAAAAACACAATATTTTTAGTAGTATAACCATGGTAATTTTTATTTATACTATTTACTGATTTTAGGCTTTCAATTTTATGTTTACTTTTGTGCTTATATATAAATTGATAAAAAACAATAAATCTTATATAATAATAGTAAAAGAATATACTTTCATAAAAAATAGGAGGCTATTATGTTTGATATTGAATCATGTGTGTGTTTTATAAATAACAAGACATCTAAAAAAATGGAGGCTCTATTTAATGAAAGATTAATTCCACTTGGTGTGACCAGAGTTCAGTGGATGGCGATGTATTATCTATTAAAATACGGAGATATGAGTCAAAAGGAATTAGGAGAACGAATGGATATTAAAGAGTCTACTGTTGCAAGGCTTTTAGATAGAATGGAATCGGAGGATTTAATTATAAGAACTCAGACCAAGGAAGATAGAAGAATTAAATATATTAAACTTACCCCAAAAGGTAAAGAGAAAATTGAAGAACTTTTACCAGAAGGACAAAAAATGAGTGATTTTTTTTCGATTGGAATTACAGAAAATGAAATCGAAGTATTTAAAAGAGTACTTCAAAAATTCGAGGAAAATATTAGTTAAAATATTATCACAAACTATTGCTTTTCTTTAAAACACTTGCTATACTAATGATTAGGAAGGCAACTAATTAAGGGGGTAATAATATGGCTAACAATGTTAGAGAAATGTTAAATGATTTTATGGGTGGTTTACAAACATTAGGTGAAACTAACGAGGAAAATGTAGGCGCATTTATGAACTTACTTGGTACAACATATAAACCGGGTGCATTGGATACAAAGACTAAGGAGTTAATGAGTGTAGCTATTGGAACTTTTACACGATGTGAGTACTGCATAGTATTCCATACTTATAAATCATTTGAGGCAGGTGCAACATCAGAAGAAATAAGAGAAGCAGCTATGGTTTCTGTTGCCTTTGGTGGTGGACCTTCAATGGCTTATAGTGTAACATTGCTTAAGGACTGTATTGAAGAATTCAAAAACGATTTTAATAAATAACTTAAATAAAGCAGCTTTGCTGTAAAATTAACAAGGCAGCGTTAGCTGTCTTGTTTCTTGTTTTAAAAAGGAGATAAAAAAATGTATATAGAGGTTAAGTTAGAAAAATCAACAAATAAAGAAACAAAAATAATTAAAATTTTAAAAAAAGCGGGAGACTTCATTAAGATAAATGAAGGGATATTTGAAGTAGAAGGTGGAAAGGGTACAAGCACCATTAATTCAAAAGCGCAAGGAACTATTGAAAGCATTAATGTTAAAGAAGGAGACACAGTTAATGCAGATAAGGTATTAGCACAAATAAATGGAGAGCAAGCGGCTAAGGCTGCAGGTTCAAACACTACCTCCAATACATTTGACTATTTTAAAAACGTAATTAAGCCAGTAAAACTCCAAATGGAAAGTGATATTACAATAATTGGTGGGGGTCCTGGTGGATATGTAGCTGCAATTCAAGCTGCTAAATTAGGTGCAAAGGTTATATTGATAGAAAAGGAGAAACTAGGTGGAACTTGTTTAAACTGGGGATGCATCCCTACTAAAACTTTAGTTAGATCTGCCCAGGTTTTTGATACCCTTAAAAAGGCTGAAGAATTTGGATGTTATGCTGAAAATATCGGGGTTAGAATGGAAAAGGTTATTGATAGAAAAGATAAGGTTGTTGCAGAGCTAGGTGCTGGTATTAAGTATTTAATGGATAAAAACAACATAAAGGTTATAAACGGGGTTGCTGAAATCGTTAACAATGAAAGCATATTAGTGAAAAGTAATACACAAGAAATTACTATTAAAACAAAGAACATTATTATTGCTACAGGTTCTAAATCAGCAGTAATTCCTATTAAGGGTATTGAAAATAAAAATGTAATTGATAGTAGCGATGCTCTATGTCTTAAGGAAGTTCCAAAGAAATTGGTAATTGTAGGCGGTGGCGTTATTGGTATGGAGTTTGCCTATATTTATGCTAGCTTTGGTGCGGAAGTTTCAGTGGTGGAGTTCTTCGATCAATGTCTTATAAACTGTGATGATGATATATGCGAAGAAAACAAAAAAAGTGCAGCAAAAAAAGGAATTAAGCTGTACACTACTGCAAAGGTAGAAGAAATTTGTGAAACTGAAAGTGATGAATGCATGGTTCGGTTTGTACAGGATGGTAAAGATAAATATATAACAGCAAATAAAGTTCTTTTAGCTGTAGGAAGAACTCCATATGTAGAGGGACTTGGACTAGAAAACGCAGGAATAGAATTAAACCATAAGAAAAGGGGAATTAAGGTTAATTCGAAAATGCAAACTAATGTTCCAAATATATATGCTATTGGAGATGTAAATAATATTATATTACTTGCTCATGTAGCATCCCATCAAGGAGTTGTAGCCGCAAACAATATAATGGGTAAACCTTGTGAGATGGATTATACAGCTGTTCCTGCTGCAATTTTTACAGAGCCTGAGATTGCTATGGTGGGTATAGGTGAAAAAGCAGCAAAAATTCAAGGAATAGAAGTAGAAGTAGGTAGATTCTCATTTTCAGCTAACGGGAAAGCACTATCCTATGGAGAAAGTGAAGGCTTTATCAAAATTATAAGGGATAAAAATACAGAGAGGTTAATTGGTGCAGGTATTGTGGGGCTACATGCTACAGATTTAATTGCAGAGCTTACTTTAGCCATTAAGAATAACTTAACTGCAGAAGCAATAAGTGAAACTATACATGCTCATCCTACAACAGCAGAGGTAATTCACGAAGCATCACTGTCTTTAGAGGGAGGAGCTATTCATTTTGCATAATAACGCAATTGCTAGCATAATAACATCTTCAACTTTTAACCCATGGTATAATCTAGCTTTAGAAGAATTTTTAGAGAAAATGAGATAATATTATACCTGTGGCAAAACGATAATACTGTGGTAGTAGGGAAAAATCAAAACTGTTGGAAAGAATGTAAGTGCGGAGAATTAGAGGAGCATGGTGGAAAACTTGCAAGACGATTATCTGCTACATCATGGGACCTTGCTTATAAATTCTGATTTTTCAAAGCTTGCTGCTTACCTACAGGTTTCTAAAGAAAAAATTCAATC
>JANZQE010000341.1:0-15964 GCA_038040705.1 Clostridium sp.
TTATTGCAAGGTTCCTTAATTGGACATTTTCATCATTAGCTAAGTTTAAAAATAAACCAGGGTTTCTTTTAGCCATTAATATTAAATCTCTTTTTAATTCTTTTGAAGTCATATCAGCAACGCTAGATCCGCTTTCAACTCTTAATATAGCCTCAGCCATATCAATTTCCATGTTTTTAGCAGCGTTTAAAGCGTCAATTTGAATTTCTAAAAAGTCTAATTCATCTACAGCTACAGATACAGGATCAAATTCTGAATATCTTTTACCATTAGCTGGATGATATAGTGATAATAATTTTTGTAAAGACTGGTGTTCTTTAGGTACAGTTAAAACTCCTTTATGGAATACTATATGACCTAATGTTACTTCGCCTTTTTGTTCATCTTTAAGAGGTGATTGCTGGTTTGTAGCAAATCTAATCTCTCTTTGCATGTTACTTTCAGGATCAAACCATAATAAAGGCATCCTTGAAGTGTGTTTTGAGTTTATTGTATAAGTTAAAGGAGAGTATCCGTGTAACAAATAATAATTTCTATCTTTAATTTCCCAAGACGTATCTTGAGTTTTTGCTTTTACAGCCATAATATAATATAATTTAATAATTTATAAGAGTAATAATTACCCCCGTTAATACAACGAGGGTAACAATTACATTAATTTACTCTTGTCTATACAGTGAACAATACAAAATTGTTTGCACCTTGTACACATAAACATCTTTCAGATAAGAAGTGAACTTCCATTGCATCAAGATCAGAAGTATAAGCACCTCCAACAGATCCAGTAATCCAGTTCTTCATTCTTCTGTCGTCAGCTTGAGAAGCTCTATAACGAACGTGTAAGAATGGACGTCTGATGTTTGTTCCTAATACTTGGTCATAAACTGTAGATGTTCCAGCAGGTACTAATACCCCTTGAATATCTCCAACTTGAGAGCTAGTTAAAGGTTGAGCACCTCCACGAGTAGAAGCATCGTTTAAGTATTTCCAGTCAGTTTTGTAGAAGTCATAAGAACCTCTTCTGAATCCAGAAAAACCTAAGTTTAATGCCATATCTTCAGAGTTTTCAAATACACCAAAAGAACTTCCACCGCTATAAACAGCAGCTCCAGAACCAACACCAGCTAACATATCATCAAATGCAAGGTTAGTACCTCTGTTTAAAAATAACATATTCTCTTCAATTGCTCCTTGAGTATCTAAATTCTGTAAGATTGCATCGAAACCAGCTAATCCAGTTGCAGCGTCAAATCCAGCATTTACATTACCTCTGTTTTTAACAGCAGCAAAGAAACCTTCAGTACCTTTTTTACCAGCAGCTAAAGCTCCAGATCCAGCCGCAGCTAATTCTCCTTCTACTACAGACATTTCTAAATAGTCTTCAAAACGTAATCTTGTTTCAGATTCAGCTTTTAAATACCATAAATATCCACCAGTTCCGTCTTCAGTAGCAACTTCAACCCATCCAATTTGTGCAGTGTCAGATCCAGATACAACGTATTTGTTTCTAATAATGATTGGAGAATTGTTAAATTGCGTGAAAGAAGGAGTAATGCTCTGGTAGTTATCAGCATTTAATGTAGATCCTTTTGAATACTCAGAACCATATACAAAGATTTTTAATCCAGCAGCACCAAGACCAACAGTTGTAGCTGCAGTATAAGGAGCAACGGTTAATGCACCTGTTGCAATATTAGAAGCAGTTACAAGAGCTTTTAACTCAGTGTTTGTTGCAGGATCTAAAATAACGATTGTTTGATTTATAGAAATAACGTTAGCAACATAATCAGCAGGATTTGCTGGTGCTAAGGCAATAGGAATTGTAAGTCCGTTAGCTCCATCATTTGCTACATCAGTATATGATACATGTAATCTATTTTGCTCAGACCAAATTACTTGATCAGAAGTCATTGGCATTTCAGCACCAACCATACGTAAAAACCCAGATAAAGTTCTGTTACCATAACGCTCAATTTCTTGTTCGTAAATTTCTGGTAAATACTGTTGAGCAAAATCTGCTGTTCCGTCAGTAAAGTTTAAGTAGTTAGTATCTAATGCTTGTTGTTTTTGGGACGGCTTAATTGAGCCGAAGTCAGGTGTTAATACACTTGCCATAATTTTTTAATTTTTTTTGTTAAAAGTTTCGTTTTTTTATTCTTAATTTAGAAGAATCAGCGCCGCTAATTGCCCTTACTTTAAAGCCGTTAACAAATACATCACCAGGTGTGGTCTGTCTAACTTCCGTAGTAACGTTATTAGATTTAGCTGTTATGCCTCTAATAGCGTCTGCCTTACCTTGTTCATAAAAGTGTGTTGCTAATGCGTCTGGGTTCCTAGCTGCATACATAGCTTTGTGATACTCTGCAAAGTTTTCTACTTTACCGTCTTTGTTTAGGAACTTCCCAACAACAGTTTGTAGATCTTTTTGATTATCTTTTACATCGTTAGGATTTTTGATACCATACCTAAATGCTTTTTCTCCCAAGTTAAAATCAAAACCTTTGAAATTTTCGGAAAAATAGTTTTCAGTACCGTTAATAAATTCATCCCTACTTTGTGTAGCCGACTGCTCTTCTTGTTTGTGTCGATTAAAAAAGTCTGTAGCTTTTTGTTGCTCCTGAGTTACGCCTGGTCTCAACTTGATCTCATCGTAGTATTTACTCTTGGTTTCTTCTAAAAAGTTTCTAGCTTTGTTAATCTCCTCTTTAAACGCAAGTTTTTTCTTACGTATATCTCTATCCTCATCCAGCTCTTCGTCGTAAAGGTAGTCTTCCATAAGTAAGTCTACATCGTCGTGTTCTAAATAAGGCTTTGTTTTTTTGTAATATTCTCTTAATAAAGTTTTTTCATCAATATTTGAATAGTCAGCGTTAAGCCTAGCGTAGTCACTTATGTTACCTCCAGTCTCCTCCATAAAGGCAACTAACTTTTCAATATTTTCTGGTAATGGTTTGCCTAAAACTCTTTCGTCTCTTATAGCTTCCTTTACTTCTTTTTCTACTTCTTTAATGACTGCTACTTCTTCTTTTGTTATTTCTTCAATAACAACTCCTAAATCTTCTACAACCTTGTTTGATTCAACTGAAACAGGTTCTTTGTTTTCTTCAGCTACTTCAACAGCTCCAGTAACTACTACTGGTTCTTTTTCAACAACAACCGTAGAAGGTACTTCTACTTTAGTTACTTCAGCTTCCTTAGGCGCTGCTAATTCTACTTTAGTAACGCTTGCGTCATTCGAATACTTCTTTGGTTTTTTAGACTTAATTTTGAAGTCTCCTTCTTGCTTTACTGTTTCTGACATAATATAATATAATTAAATAATTAAAAATTTACTTTATCTAGGCTCGAATCCTTCGAGTCCAAACCCACCAAGAACATCATTTCCAGATGATTCAAAGTTTTTAGGTGGAGCATTATTTTGACGTTGGTTTATTAGTTCACTTTGTTGAGTACCTACTATTTTAGCCCTTTCGTCTTTTCTATCTTCTTTTTTAGATTCTTTACCGGTTTGAGCTTCCCCTTGAGCGGTAGCTAACTGCATATTGTAGTTAAACTCTTCGCCCATTAATTGTTTCTTAATATTAGCTTCTTGTTCTAATAATTGTATTTTAAACTGAAGTTTTGCTTGCTCTAATTGTATTTGCTGTTCTGTAAGAACCTGTTGCTTTTGTGTTTCAGCTAAAGCTGTTTGTTCAGCTAATTGACCGTTTGCTTGAGCCTGAGCAGCCATATTAGCCTGCTGCGCTTCTTGATCCTTTTTTTGTTTTTTCTGTTGTGTAACTTTTAAATACTCATTTGCTGTTTTTATATTAGCAATACCGCGAATATCAATAGCATCGTCTAGACCAATTAAACCAGCAGATAAAGCGGTTTGTACATTGGTTTCTAATTTTGCTCTTTCCTCATCATCTGGCTCTAATTCTAAAAATATACCAAAATCATGTATATTTAAAGTGGATAATTCTTCCAAGGTACCAGCATTATAATTACTTATTGATTGCCTTAATGATTCCGCTGTAAGAGGAAACGCTAAAGCATCTGCTACTTTTAAAGCTATGTTTTCACAAATACCTAATGTTATTGATAACTGAGCCTGTAAGATATGTCTTGTAGCTGTATTAGAATTTGCTGCAGCCATTTTTTGAATACCAACTAAAGCATTTTTGTCTGGAGCACTACCGTCTCTTGCTTCGTTTAAGCCAGTAACATCTCTTATCATTTGTAAATAGTACTGATAAGTACTTATTAAAGCGCTTAATTTTGCTTGTCCATTAGAAGTTTGTAATTCTTGTATTGGCACTCTACCTCTATTTCCATCACCATCTTGTGTAAGTGATCTACCTACTATCGAACCTGTTTGGAAATACATATTTAAAGCCTCTGCAGGATTATAATTAGTTCCATTACCAAGATCAACTTCCGCTAAACCATCCATATCTAAATATACTCCATCAGGAACCATTCTAGATAATACTTGCTGTATCTTTAAGTGTGTCAACTGAATCATATCGGCAAAGCCAGTGGTTCTGCTTACTAAAGATTCTATTCTGCCTTTATACATTCTAGGGGCACAGATACTGTAATTCATTTTAACCTTAGTAGTATCAGCATATGGTCTAGTCATGTTTTCAGACAGCTCCCATTTAAGCATAAACTCTTGACCCAACACTTTTGCTCCGGTATATAAAACTTCTATAGATCTAGATACTCTTTCAAAGTTATCGTTAGGTGGTGGGTTAAATGTATCTGGTTTCTCTAATGATTTTTCCAGACCTGTTTCATTCTTTTTAATTTTAAATACTTGGTCGGAGTATGTTTTGTATTCAAAAAATAATATGCTAACTTGATCGTTGTTAGCTTCTCCTAGAGTATTTCCTCTTAAATAATTTGAGCCAGATCCATACTTATTTATTTGTTTTAAATCTTCGTCTGTTAAGTGCGGGAATAGCTTTTTAAGCTCCGCTAAAGAGATTGTTTTAACTTCCCCTACATAATATATATCATCAAAATTAGGGTCCTCTGTATAAGAGTAAACCAAACTAGCAGGATCCACGTAATCAACAGTTATTCCATTGCTTACGTTAAAGTCAGTTTTAGTAGCTCCAATACCTAGCACTACTAAATCATATATTATTCTCCTTCTTTTTTCAGCATACTTGTTTTTATCTAAAATAGTATTAATAGTTACTTCTTCAGCTATTTCAACACTCTCCTTGTATTCAAGTTGCATTTTTAAAGATAATTCTTCCATATTATTAGGAAGTTCCTCTGGTTTAGTAGAGTATAAGTTAACGCCTAATGTTTCTTGCACGTTATCTAAAAATTCTTTACCTGCCATATCACGCATAATCTTGTCTGCGTAATCAGTTCTTTTCTTTACAGATTCTGGATCTTGAGCAAATGCTTTTATTTCATAAGCTCTTTGAGACATTCCGTTTACTACTATGTCAACAAACTTCGATAAAATTGGAACAGGTTTCCAGTCAAGATTCAAATAAGATAAATCACCGTTAATAGCTAATTCATCTTTGTATTTTTGTATTGACTGCTCTCCTCTTGCATAAAGCTTTAGTCTATGATAATTTTGATAATTAGAAACAAACCTATCGCCTCCTGCATTATTATTTCTAAACCATTCATTTTCAATAGCCCTTCCAACAAGAGATCCGTATTTTAACGACTGCTTTTCCCCATCAGATACTATCTGATCAGGAAACGAACTGTTATAATTAGTTTGTATCATTTACTGTATTTTTGAGCTATAACCTTTGTTATTGTATTTTTTTATACCTAATGATATTGGAGCAACTGCTCTTTTTGCATTAGGTCTATATTTGTGTTTATTGCAAGCCATTATAGCTAAGCCCGAACTTATAGATGCATCGTGCTTAGTTCTATTATTTATATTAAATTTAGCCCAGTCCTCAAGAGTTCTTTGAAAGTACATATTTCCATAGCTTTCATCTTTAAGTCCAACGTGGTCTTCTATGTACGCTTCTATAGCGGCTGCGTGCGCTTGCTTTATATCTTCACTAGAGTTTGGTATCCCTCCTATTTCTTTTTCTGTTACAGATAATTTATTTAAAAGCTTATCAGGTCTGTTCATTGAAAACCCTCTGTATCCTCTTCTTCTAAAATGATATAACAATCTAGGCTTATTGTTTTCACATAACAACGGCATACCATAAAATATACATGCCATCAACACGTCTTCAAAAAAGATATCAGCTGTCTGAGGCCTAGCAATGTACTCTAAGAAAAAACAATTAGATGGAGCATTTTCCATGGTAAAAGTAGTTAACCCGTGCAAAGCTCCGTTAGATCCTTTACCGTCAACAGTACCGGATATATCATAACTATCACACCCTAATGCCCCCATTAACTCATTTCCAGGGTATTTATTTCCATTCTTTAATATAATATTGTTTTGAAGATGATGATCTGGTATCCAAGAAACAAAAAATCTACCGCTTTTATTTGGTACAAATACTACTTTTGTGTCTGGTATTCCTCCTTCCCAATGAAAGCTACCTTGTGTAACTACATTAGTATTTCTTAAATCTTCATTGTAATCTATTTGTTGATATATCTTAGTAAGGTTAAATAAGGATTGTTTAGCCTCATCCCTAAATGCGTGCTTTTCTGTTCTAGGAAATTGTCTATAAAATTCATTTAAACCATCTTGATCATCTTGTAATCCTTCAACTTCATTTTCCCAGTATTCTATTACTCCTAAATCTATTTTAATTCCATCCGGCCCGTAAGTAGACTTTGTAGGAGTGTCAAATACAGGTGTACCATATTCATCAATATAACCTTCGTAGTTCCACTCCATAGGTATAAACAAACTGTATAAACCAGATCGTGTTTGCCCATTGGCATTTCTTCTAGTAACATCAGAGTCGTTATATAGCTTTTTAAAATTAGCACCTCCTTTATCTAAAGAGTTAGAGGTTGACCCCATCATACATTTTCCAATAATCCTAGAACCTAATCTTAACGTTGTTTTGGTAACCCTCCAGTTATTGAGGATATTGTTCGGCCTTTCCCATTTCCCACTCTCATCGTGGACGAGGAGCTTGAGTTTCTCTCCATCATAGGCATTGTCGCCCGTGTTTTTCCAATCGATTGTGGTGTCCAGTCCCGCAATGATCTCCGTAGCTTTATTCGAGTCGAGTCTCCTCCTGGTAAACTTCGAGGCGGGGACACGATAGGCAAGTTCCGTCTTCGGCCTGTCCATTCCGTCCTGTACTGGTTTAAAGAAAAAGGGGTAGTTAACACTAATGGGTACAACTTTATCTGTGAACATTTTCTTTGCATCGGCTCCAGATTTGGACAAAATCCCAAACCGTGAATCGCTTGATATGGTTGCCATGTTAACAGCCTCCCCTGACGCCATGAATGAAAATCCCGAACGCCTGTTCTTGAGATATGACATACCATAACATCTTTCGTCTGCTTTGCAAGCTTCCCAGAATATATAGAATAATCTGTTTGACTCCCTAAAGTCTGGCTGCCCAACATCAATCTTGGACCACTGCAAGTACATAAAGTGAGTACCAGTAATATAAGTATCCACGCTTTTTTTATTGAACCAAGTACCGTTTTCTCTTTTATTAAATTGCTCATCTATATATGCTCCCCATTTAGTTTTAAAATTCTCAGGGTATTCCCTCCAATCAAATATGCTCTTTATAGCTTTTAATTCTTTAGGATACTCTTCAACAGTCCATCTGTCTGTTTTTTTATCTACTTTTCCGGGGGTTTTTGGTAAAGCTATTTTAAGATTTTGTATTTCGTATATTTCTCCTATTTGCCCAGTTTTACTAATAACAACTACATCATATTCTTTGTTGTAGCCATACTTCCATTTTTTGTAGGTATTATTTTTTTTAATAACACTTTCCTTTATATGGTCTGGCAATATTTTGTATAGACTTTGCTCGTACATTATTTAGATCTGTTTTCAGCGAAGCCTTTAAACTCTGTTGCTTTAAGCTCTTTTTTAGGTTTGTCTTCTAATATTCTTTCTTCTTCTTCAATACGTGTTAGTATTTCAAAAGCATCAAATATTGCGAGCTTTTTAGTAGCGGCAGCATTTTTAAGTCTGTCAGCTGAAATATCATCATCTGAGTCTACAATCTTTTCTTTAGCTACCTTTATTAATTCCTCAACTGCTTTTTGCCCAGCTAGGATTATATTCTTCTTCGTTTCCTTTACGTTCATACTTAATTACAATATCATTAGATTTCATACAATACAATCGCTTGTTATCAAATATAAACTCGAACTCTCTCATAGGGTTAAACCCAACAAGATCTCCAGGATTGATTTTAAGCGCTTCTAACTCACTATTACCGTATTTTAGTATTCCAGTATTAGTTTGTTCTTTTTGACTCTTTAGAACGTCTGTTTCTTTAATAGGTGTTACGAAACAATAATTCAAATTACATTTCCATTTTCCATTTTGCTTATATAAATACACTTGATCCATGTAAGCAAAGTACAAATCATCCTTAAAGTAAGTGCTGCTGTTCTTTTGTTTGCCATTCATACCGTAATATCTTCTAAATATATTATGATGTACCATGACAATATCTCCTTTTTTTATAGGCGACTTTATGTTTTTAGGAGTTTCAACAACTATAGCCTCTTTACTTATGTGCTGAAAGCTTTCAATACTAGCGTTAGTTATTAAACCACTTTCTAGTTCATTATTGTATCTGCCTTTATATGGTTTTACAATAAAAGAATTTAAGCTTTGCACTAATATTCTAAATCATATTCAATAGAAATCGCCATATTCTTATTGAATTTTTTCCAAGGTAATACCTCGTCTTCTTTTTTAATATGTATATTGTAAGAACTATCGTCTTCTTCAAAAATAATATTAGAAATAGTATGACCACCATACACTTGCTGTCCAACAGCATAGTGCATAGCGTCATTCTTATAATCAGAGCCTATACTTATTTTTCGTATATTATTCTCCATCTTTTTTAATTTCCTCAAAAGTACCATCTTCCAAATTAATATTCACAGACCCGTACTCTTGTTCTAGTTCTTGCTTAAACAATTCAACCTCTTTATTAAATTCAGCTAAATCGTGTAGCAGAGAATGTTTCTTAGATTCTACAAACCCAATATCTAATAAAGATTTAGATATTTTTGCTTGATGATCTCTAACTTTTACTAAATGTTCTTCTTTAATTTTGTTCATTTGATTTAATTTAATTGTTATACTTATTTATTATCACTTATTTTTTTTGCTTTTTCCCAAGTCCTACCTACAAAGTAAGCTCCATACACTGTAATCAATAATGATTGGAATATAGGTATATACTGTTCTGCAACTGCAAAGCCTCCAATGTTACCGTCAAAAAAAGATAAAGCAGTAAATATTACTGTTAAATAAATTAACACAAGTGGACGTATGTTTTTAGATAAAAAGCTATCACTAGCCATATCTGCTTTCCATCGATCCGTAACTTGAGCTTGAGCATCGTTATCTGCTTTCTCTAGTATTTCTTGAATTTGCTTTTTTATTACAAGCTTTTCTTCTTCAGTAGTAGTAAGCTTATCAATGACGTTACCAATATTCTTGATAACGCCACCTGTAAGCCATTGGAATAATTTATTCAAAACTTATTTCATTGTTTTTGACTTGCGTCTATATTGTTCCGTTATACGGGTATTTTCTGAAGCGTCATCAGGCAATCCTCCAGTGCCAAGCTGTGATGTATTCTTTGCTCTTTTATCTTGGACAGCTTTTCTTGCTTTGTTACCATACTTCTTAGCTGCAGCAGCCTCTCCTTCTTTATCTACAGTCTTTAAAGAATCAATAACGTCGCTTTGTCTTTTTTCTTTCTGCTTCTTACCAACTGCAACTTTACCAGCTGTGATTTTCTTTTTTAGTCTCGCAACCGTTTCTTCGTACGTAGGTTTTTTCTTTTGTTTTAACGCAGAATCTTTAGCATACCTTTTAGTTTTGTAATTTGCTTCTGAAGCGTCTTCAGGTAATGCTCCTGTTTTATTACTCTTGTCTGCTTTTGCTCTTGCTTTATTACCGTACTTTATAGCTGCAGCTCTTTCTCCTTTATCTGCAACAGTATTTAAAGAATCGATAACGTTATCTTGTCTTACAGCTTTACGCTTCAATCCTGTAGCAATGTTTTTATCTGAAATTTTCTTTTTAGCTGCCGCAAGTTTGTCTTGAAAGCTTTTTTGATTTAACGGTGATTGGAAACTCATAGGAATTCCTTTACCTGTTTTTTGGTATGGTCCTTTTCCGGGAGTCATTTTAAATGGTGCACTCATAATTTTTGTTTGTGTTAATTATTTACTTGGTTTAGTTACTGTTTATTTATATATTAATTTGTATCGTAATGTATCTTTAGACCTTAATATAACTCTATGCAAAACGTTTTTATGTAAAAAAGTTTTAGTTATTAAATTATATCCTAATTTAGAGAAGCCGTAGTTGGTTATTATTTCATTTTCACTCTGACTTACAATATTTTCCGTAGCACTAGTTTGTAAATCTCTAGTTGAACTATTTAATCCTTCAATTCCATCTTCAGCATCATTAAGAACTATAATAGTGTATGAAAGTAATCCATCTCTATTTTGTAATTCCCAAGCACCTGCCATTTTTTGTAGCTGAGCACTTACGCTTAAGCTCAGTACGGTAAACATCAATAATAATAATTTTTTCATTTGATTTGATTTTAAATTTGTATACTTATATCATTACGTGTATTTCAACTTATTTGCCTTCCAAGCTTCTTTTTCCCAAGGAAGATTTTCATTACCTTCATCCATTGTAGATCTTGGTATTTTTTTACCTTTCCAATAAACGTGATCATTATCATAATCAAGATCACCTCTCTCCATTTGATCTAAGTGAACTTTCTCATGTCTAACTACATCTTCTTGTTCTAGTGGACTTAAGTTTTTATCTACTATTATAGAACCGTTTTTATTAGCTTGACCCATAACTCCCTCTTCCGTATCCATTTGGTATATAGGAGTGTTATCCATAGATAACTTACCCATTTTCATTTTATAAGCCATATTACTTTATAGGTGTTTCTATTACGTATTTAGCTCCAGGGAAAATATAATCTTGTCCTGGATACATTATCTTTGCATACCCGTTATTGTCAACCCCTAAAACTTTGAACTCTACTCCTTTCATTGTAATCTTATTCCCCATAATTTTGTTCTGGGAATTATTTACATCAGGGCTATTTTTTAAATATCCAGTTTCAGTTGTTTTCATATTGTCTTTAATTAAAACCTACTGCAGCACCATCTTCTCCTAGCAGCTTTGCCTCTTTCTCCATCCCAGCTTTTAGACCTTGAGCAAAAAGCTTTTTGTCTTTTGTATGGTTTAGTACCAACTTTTGCATTGCAATTAGTTACAGCTTTCTTTAGCTTACTACCTGGGTTATCTTTTTTATATTTATCAACTCCAGCTTGAGTCATTCCTCCTCCCGCAGCAGCTCCTTCTTTTGATTTAGATTTCACTTCGTTATAATAACCTAATGATTTCTTTTTAGACGGTGCTGGTGGTTTTCTCGCAAGTAACGGAGTTTGTTCCGTTTGATTACAGGGCATGTTGTATTTACTTATTTTTAACATCCTTGTTCTTCTTATGTAGGTCAATCCATCTACCGACGGTGTAACCAATGGATATAACTAATAGTATTATTTTTAATCCCATCTCTATATTTGAGAAAGTTGTTAACCCTAAAGTAAATGTATTTAGCGTATATATTTTTATATCTCCCAAATCCATTTTTTTTATCGTTTAGCTCTACTTGTAATAGGTTCGTTTTGTCCACCACATCCGCATCCTCCACTTATACTTCCGTCGGGTTGCATGAACTTCAATTTTATTCCATTAATTCCTGAGCTAGATCCTTTTCCATGAGGTCTATTTTCTTGAGATAAAGGTCCATCCCATATTGCGTTTTCTCCTACAACGCCTCCTGACGTTTTTGAACTACCTAATTCGTTTTTCATAACTTTATATTTTTATCGTTTTAATGAATTATTTCTATCTCCCTCATTTCCGAATACACCCTCTGCATCTCCTTTTGCTTTTTCAGAAAAAGAACCTTTCATTTGAACAGGGCTTATTTCAAATTTCTTACCTGCAAATTGGTCAGCTCCACTTGGATCTGCTCCCATACCTACTCCTTGAGCTGGGGCTACTCCCATTGTTGAACCACCTGCGTCAATACTTCCTGCTGCTGCATCTGCCATAGAGCCACCTGCTCCTGCAACACCTCCTTGCCCTGCGGCTTTTTGAGATCGAAGATATTTCATTTTTTCCACCGCTCCTGCTAATCCAGTTTTTGTACCGGTAAAGCCTTCTAGGCTACCACCGCTGTTTTCTTGCGCTGCTGCTGCTGCTGCTATTGCTGACATAATTTTGTTTTTTTGTTTATATATTTATTAGTTATTTTTAAATGCTCTTAATTTAAAACCTTTACCTGTAGATCCTAGTTTTTGTAAAACGGGTGATACTTTCATTGCTAAAGGTGCAAAAGCATTATCATCATATTGTTTTCCTGAATTAAGGAAATTGTCCATATAACCTTTGGTAACTGATTTGCGATTTTCTAAGGCTTCTTCGTTAAACTTAGAACTTTCAGCTGATGCTTTAGCTTTTGCTGCTTTTGTTAAATCTTCCGCTTTGGTTTTGGCTTTTGATACTTTGTCAATCATCTGAGCATCATCCTCTTCTTTTTTCTGGGCTTTCTCTGTGTTTCGCGCATCTAGTTTAGATTGCAACTTAATTGCTTTATCATCTTTCCCGCTTGCTTTTGCTTTGTCAACCCTTCTTTCTAATCGACTTTTTTTAGGAGCTGGTTTTTTTCCATCTTCTAATTGTTTATCCGCTTCTTCTAAATTGCTTTTAGAAGCAGAAACATCTTTCATAGCTCCTGCTATTGATTGACCTATGGAAGCTATCGCATCGGCACCCGCGGTCCAATCTGCCGTACTTGTAACTACGTTAGTTGGTTCAACTGTTTTTACTGGTTGCGCTTTTATATTAACAGTTTCAAAGCTTGGGCCTCCTGCTGCTTTTAATGGACTTCTATTTGTTGCCATAATTAATTTTTTTAATTGCTTGTGTTAATACTTTATCTGTATAACTTTTAGGATTTTTTATTAAAGGAATTTCTTCCTTGTCTAACATCATTTTATAAAGCCTTGTTATTAGCTGTCTGCATTTAAAAGATGTTTTATATATATGGTACTTTTGGGTAGTCATATTTCTTTTCCTCCATACAACTATCCATCCTTCTTTCAGTAATCTGTTCCATCTCTTATTGTCCCAGCTAAAAGCTAATGTACCGGTTTTGTAATCATTTTTTGTAAATAAATCCAAGCAATCAAAATATATCAAAAGCTCTAAGTCAGCTTCTTGAATGTTGTTAGTTTTACAAGCCCATTTACGGATTGTCCGATAATGTTTTAACAGATTCAGTTCTCTAACATCTGCTGCATCTAGCTTTTTCATAAAACAACAACTACATCATGTAATTTTATTACTTGGTATATTTCTCCATCTATTTCAATATTGTGCCCTGCGGCTTTGTCAAAATAAATCTTATCTTCAGCAGCGATACCTTGTACCAACGTACCTACTGATATTACTTTACCAATCTTATATCTAATATCTTCTTTTTGAAGTTCCGTAAGAATCAAGCCTCCTTTTGTTTTAGAGGCTTGTTCTCTTTCTTTTTTTACTATTAAGTAATTACCTATTGCTTTCATCTCCTACTCTTAAGTTATTGATTACACAATCGGTTGACAATATTGTATTTGCTACACTAGCTGCATTTTTTAAAGCACTTTTAGTAACCTGCAAAGGATCTACTATTCCTGCTTCAATCATATTTACCATTTTGCCTGTAACCACATTTAAACCTTCACCTTCTGATGACGGATAAATTTCATTAATTTCTGCGTTTTTTAATATCGTTCTGTAAGGTGACTTTATAGCCTCTAACAAAGCTGCTTCGCTTTTGTTATTTTTAGAAACTATATTAGAAGCATCTAACAAAGCTATTCCACCTCCAGGAACAATACCCTCTTTAATTGCAGCTTTTGTAGCACATATTGCATCTTCTACTCTATCTAGTTTTTCTTTTAGTTCAACCTCAGAATTCGCTCCGACTTTTACAATAGCTACTTTAGCTGATAGTCGGGCAAGACGTCTTTCTAACTTGTTTTTCTTAGTAACGTTGTTCTCTGTGTCATGCTGTTTCTTTATATCCAACGTTAGCTCATATACCGCTTCAGGCATTTCGTTAAGCTGAATAATTGTATTTGTTTGAGATGTAACCGACTTTGTACATGTACCTAAAAAATCTGGGCTTATTAAATCTAGATCATCCCCTAAATTCTCGTCTACCACAGTGGCACCTGTTATCAATGCTAAGTCATCTAGTATCTGTTTTTTATGAACTCCATAAGTTGGTGCATCAACAACATTTACTTTCAAATTACCTTTAAGCTTATTCATGGCCAACGCACTTAAAACTTGTTGGTCTACATCCGCTATTATAAGTAAAGATCTTTTTTGTTTAATAGCGTATTCTAATATAGCTTGTATCTTTCTTATGTTTTCAATTTCGCTGTCTACCAACAAAACTAAAGGGTTTTCTAGATCAGCAGTGGTATTTGCTTCATTAGTTACAAAGTGCATGTTCTTTAAACCTTTTTCATACTCTGTACCTTCAATAAGCTCTACACTTGTTTCGTCATCTTCAGACTCTTCCATCATAACAACACCGTTATCACCTACGCTACTAAAAGCTTTTGCAATTATTTTCCCTAGGACGATGTCGTTGTTAGCAGAGATTGAAGCAACATTTTCTAGCATCTTACCTTCAACTGGTATTGAAATGCTTTCTAAATATTTAACAACACTTTCAACAGCGGAGTTTATACCCTGCTTAATATCTCTTGGTGATTCACTTTGCAGAGAACGATAAGCCTCTTCTAGAATTGCATGCGAAAGAACCGTAGCAGTAGTTGTACCGTCTCCGGCTTCACTCACTGTTTTTCTAGCAGCTTCTTTAATAAGAGTAGCCCCTATATTTTCTACCGGATTTAATAGCGTTATTGCATTTGCTACCGTAACTCCGTCTTTAGTAATAACAGGTTTCCCCTGCCCGTCTTCTAGTATTACACATTTACCGCTAGCTCCTAACGTAGAACTAACTGCGTTTGTAAGTTTAGTTATTCCTTTAAATATCCTAGTCCTAGCGTCTTCGCCAAAATTAAGATTCTTAACAATCTTGTCAGTCATTATTATATTTGATTAAATTTAATTTATACCCTTTGGTATATCAATATCATTACTTATTTTACTTGGTATTTACTTACTAAATTTTTTATATAGTAGAATTTTGCCATGTAAAATATAAATCTTCGTTTACGGGTGTAATCTTAGATGCAATATTTTTAGCTATAGATGCCTGAATTTCGGCTATGTCCAAAGTACTTTCCAACCACCCAATAACTACAGCTTCAAAAGCTTCTGTATTTTCATAAGGTGTGAAAGGAGTACCTGCTACATAATTGAAGTTTTCAGCTCCTGAAAATGTATCAGAATAAGTTGCGCCTCCTGATTCTTCAGAACCTGTATAACTGTAATATACTGAGTAAATTACATTATCTTCGCCTTCTGCTTGAATATGAGCTTTCATTGCGGGAATATCCCATTTGTAAGTAATTGCCATTTTATTTATTTATTTATTTATTTATACCGCTGTTGTGGTTAGTGTCCCATCATTTGCAACCGTAATTCTATAACGTGTTCCATTGTTTGAACGCAATATTAAACCTGTTGCAAACTTTGTTATTTCAATGTCACCTTGCCCAACTGTAAGTTGAGAGGCAATGACGTCGTTGGTAGTTCCAATTCCTACTTTCCCGTCAA
>JANZQE010000342.1:0-9054 GCA_038040705.1 Clostridium sp.
AAGTATAACCATGACAGGTAGTAAATTTAGGACTATGCTAGGTCTGAAATCATCAAATTTTGAAATAGTGTTTAACATAAACAGTGTACAAATAAATTGTAGTGGTTATGGACATGGGGTAGGAATGAGTCAATGGGGTGCAGACGCAATGGCAAAGTCTGGGAAAAGTTATATTGAAATATTGAATCATTATTATAGCGGTACCGTTATATCAAAATAAAAAATATATAGTAAAGCTGGATATTCTTAATAAAAGGGAATAACCAGTTTTTTTTATATAAAATATGGATTAAAAATATAAATATTATATAAATATGAAAAAAAATGAAAATAATTTATAAATTATGTATGTTTTAATACATTATGGACAAAAATACAAGTGGAGGTGTTTGTATGGATAAGAAATCAAACAACAAAACATTAAATTTTTTTAAGAAGGAAGGCTTCTATGTTATTTTATTTGTTTGTCTATGTATAGTAGCCACTGTGGCATCTATATCAGCAAGTAACAATAAAAAAGTAGCAAGCAATCAATTAGCAGAACAAAAACAACAAGCAAATGCAGAAAAAGTTTTAAAAGAGGAACAAAAAACTTATGAGGATGCGCTTCAAGTAAAAGAGGAAAATGAAGCTAAGACTCAGGTACTTAAGTCAGTACCTAACATTAAAAAGGTTACAACTACAGATTTAACTACTGCGGTTTCTAATACAATTAGTGTTAAATTTGAAAACCCTGTAGCCGAGGGACTTCTTGCAAGGGCATATACAGGCAAAGATATTGATCCGGTTCTGTCTAAGACTACTGGAAGCTATAATAACAATTTAGGGATTGATATTCAGGCAAAGATAGGTGAACCAGTTCTAGCAGTTATGGAAGGAACAGTTAAAGAAGTTGGCGTTGACGTTACTAATCAAAAGGGTCAAATGGTTGTAATAGATCATGGTAATGGCTTTGTTACTAGATATTCTAATTTAGATGAAAAGATATTAGTAAAGGAAAATGAGAAAGTAACTAAAAATCAGAAGCTTGGTGAAGTGGGAGACACTACCTTAAACTCATTTAGTGAAGACTATGGTCCTCATTTACATTTTGAAGTTTTGAAAAGTAGTAAGAATGTGGACCCAGCTATTTATGTAACATATGAAAAATACCAGGCTGTAGAAACTAAAAAATAACCAAAAATCATGCCAATCAGCCACTTTTACGAATTTATCGAGAAATGACTGATTGGAATGGAATTTAAAAGCAAGGTAATGCATATTTATAAATATACAAGGGTTTAGGAGGTAACACTTTGAAAGACTATATTGAAGATCGAGTACTAGAAGTTGCTAAGTATATTATTGAATCAAAAGCTACAATAAGAAGAACTGCCAAAGTGTTTGGAGTTAGCAAAAGCACTATACACAAGGATATGACGGAAAGATTACCTACAATAAATCCACTGATTGCTAGCGAAGCAAAAACAATATTGGATATAAATAAGGCGGAGCGACATATCAGAGGAGGAAGGGCAACTAAACTTAAATATCAGGCAGTTGAGGGATAAAAACATTTGAAACTAAAAGCTAAAAAAATTAAAGCCAAAAAAAAGGGTTTTTTTATGGCTTTGTAGAATAAAGTTTAGTATAATTTAAATAACGAATATACTAAAGAGCAGGAGTGAGTTTTGAGATGTTTTTTTTTCGATTAGGTACAGATATGGGAATAGATTTAGGAACAGCCACAGTACTTGTATATATTAAAGGTAAAGGTGTTATTTTAAAAGAGCCGTCTGTTGTTGCCATAGATAAAAATCAAGATAAGGTATTGGCAGTTGGTGAAGAGGCTAGACAAATGATAGGGAGAACACCGGGCAATATTGTGGCTATACGTCCTATGAGGGACGGGGTTATTTCAGATTATGATATAACTGAAAAGATGTTAAAACACTTTATACAGAAGGCTTGTGGTAAAAGAAGGCTTTCGGCACCAAGAATTGTAATATGCGTCCCTTGCGAAGCAACGGAAGTAGAGAGAAGAGCAGTAGAACATGCAGGCAGAAATGCCGGAGCCAAGAAAGTTTATCTTATTGAAGAACCACTAGCCGCGGCAATTGGAGCAGGACTAGATATTACTAAAGCAAGTGGAAACATGGTTATTGATATTGGTGGTGGAACAACTGATGTTGCAGTTATCTCTTTAGGAGGCATGGTTGTGCGTGAATCAATTAAGGTAGCTGGAGATAAATTTGATGAAGCAATTATAAAGTATATAAGAAAAAAACACAAATTAATGATTGGTGAGCGAACTGCGGAGAATTTAAAAATAAACATAGGGTGTGCATGCAAACAAGATGAAGGAGCTACTATGGATATAAGAGGGAGAGATTTAATTACTGGTCTTCCTAAAAATTTAGCAGTAACATCTGAAGAAATGAGAGAAGCTTTAAAAGAGACGGTCAATTTAATAGCAGAATGTACACATTCCGTGTTAGAAAAAACGCCACCAGAGCTTGCAGCAGATATAGCTGATAAAGGCATAGTTATGACAGGTGGAGGTTCATTATTAAAAGGATTAGATAAACTTATACAAGAATATACTAAGGTTCCAGTGTATCTTGCAGAGGATCCTATTTCATGTGTAGCCCTTGGAACTGGTAAGGTGCTGGAGTATATGGATAAGTTAGATAATTCATTTAACGTAGGCGAAACATATTCAGAGGAATAAAAAGTGTAAACAAGCTATATAAACAAGCAATACAATTATTAGTTTAATTGTATTGCTTGTTTATGTTTATATGGGACTTGTATTATTTTCTTCTTTGGTAAGGGAATATAAATAGTATGAATGCAAAAGGGATCTACTGAGGACACTAGCCATTTCCATTACTAAACTAAGTCTTATGTTTCTATTAGTAAAGAGTTCACTATCATCACTTGAATCTACTATACCTATTAATGATACGGTACCTACCTTAGGAAGTGTTTTCCCTACGCCTTTACCAGGATGAATCGGATAATTTCTAGCCTGAATTTCACCGATATTTAAAACATCTCCTAAACATGCATCAACACCTATTATAGTACAATTGGGGTGTAAATTATTTATTTTAGCTAATTTACTATCGATGTTTAAGGCGTGAATTGGATTGTCAATTGTTCCGTATACAGGTAGGGGAAAGGAACTATCTTTTAAAAATGTACCTACTAGAGGACCAAGACAATCACCTATACATCTATCGGTTCCTATGCAAACAATTAAAGTATTGTCGTCGATATAGTTTTTTAAATATTCGGAAATTGTATAGTAGGCTAAAGGATCTTTATAATGGATTTTAGCTTTACTCAAGAAATATACCTCCTTATCTTCCTATCAATAATTTATATGAATAAATTTCAGGTATTATTATGATAAAAGTATAAAAAAATGATTATTTGGCAAATATTTTATATATATTAATTATTTGAGGTGATGTGCTTATGAAAAAGAACAATTTGTCATGGATTATTATAATTTCTACATTTATTAGCGCGACTACAATGAGCTCATATAGCGGCTATATAAGTAATAGTAATCAATATGAGAGGGGGGGAATAATTGTACAGAAGGTATCAGAAATTAAAATTCAAAGCAAGAATAACGATAAAGAATCTCCTGATATAAAAAACAATTTAAAGGAAGCTGCTGTGCCTGCGAAAAAAAATAGTAGTGATCATAAAAGTGAAGATGAAAATAGTAGTGTCATTTTGGATGCAAGTTCAACGAATGTAGATATAGAGGAAACTGCCTGGGACAAAAATATAGAAAACGAACAAAATGAACAATCGGTATTTAAAGTATCAACAGGGAAAATAATGGAGAGCCTAACTCCTACCGATAAAATAAAGTTGCTATATATAAGTATTAAGTTAGGTAAAGACAATTATAAAAAGGTTGAGGAGCATTTATATGCGACGGATGCCGAGAATGGAGTTCTTAAAGCGTTAAAATTATTAAAAGAAAATTTATCGGAAAAGGAATATGAAAAAGTGAGAATCATAGCTGGAAAATTTATAGATATGGAGGCAGCAGAGGAGCTATATTAGTCATATAAAATAAGAGTAACGTATGAAAGATTCACCAAAGTTATAGAAAAAAATAGTTGAAATTGTGATTAAAATTGAGATAAGAAGAGAATGGTATAGTAATGTAGAGAAGAATATATATATTAAACAAAAAAACACTTGAAAATAATTAATTAAAGTTGTAAAATGGTTCTTGTCGACAGGATAGAGAGAAATATAATATAATATGCTGGCATGGCTCAACGGTAGAGCAGCTGACTTGTAATCAGCAGGTTGTAGGTTCAATTCCTATTGCCAGCTCCACATATGGAGGAGTTCCCGAGTGGCCAAAGGGGGCAGACTGTAAATCTGTTACGTAATGTTTCGATGGTTCGAATCCATCTTCCTCCACCATTTATATTCTGGGAGCATAGCTCAGCTGGGAGAGCATCTGCCTTACAAGCAGAGGGTCACAGGTTCGAACCCTGTTGTTCCCACCATAAACAATTTTTAGAAATTTAATAGACTGACAGAAATAAGTTTTGTCGGTTACACAATGGAGGAGTTCCCGAGTGGCCAAAGGGGGCAGACTGTAAATCTGTTACGTAATGTTTCGATGGTTCGAATCCATCTTCCTCCACCATTTATTCACAGAAGATTTGAAGGCCTAAAACAATTGCTTATAATTAGCAGGTTGTAAGATTAATTCTTATTTCCAGCTTCTCATATATGGAGGAGTTCCCGAGTGGCCAAAGGGGGCAGACTGTAAATCTGTTACGTAATGTTTCGATGGTTCGAATCCATCTTCCTCCACCAAAAGACATCTTTAGATGTCTTTTTTAATGTTTTTATTATAGAGAATATAAAGGGTTATTGACACCACTAAATTTATGTGGTAATATAATCAAAACTTAATATTGATAACTCTTATCAAGAGAGGTGGAGGGAAAAAGGCCCTATGAAACCCGGCAACCGGTGCAATGCACCATGGTGCCAATTCCTGCAGATATATCCTGCAAGATAAGAAAGATGTTTAAAACACCTCTTCTTATATTTAGAAGAGGTTTTATTTTTTGAAATTTTTAATATCAGAAAGGAGAATTATGATGAAAAGATTATTTACATCAGAATCAGTTACAGAAGGACACCCAGATAAAATGTGTGACCAAATTTCGGATGCTATACTTGATGCTATTTTAGAACAAGATCCTTATGCTAGAGTTGCGTGCGAAACAGCAGTTACGACAGGAATGGTTTTAGTTATGGGAGAGATAACAACTTCTTGTTACGTAGATGTTCCTAAAGTTGTTAGAGAGACAATTGAAGGTATAGGATATACTAGAGCTAAATATGGGTTTGATGCTAGCACATGCGCTGTAATTACCTCTATTGGTGAACAGTCAGCAGATATAGCCATGGGAGTTAATGAGGCGTTAGAGTCCAAATTAGGGGAACTTGCTAAGGACGATTCAATAGGTGCTGGAGACCAAGGCATGATGTTTGGATTTGCCACCAATGAAACGCCAGAGTATATGCCACTTCCGATTGCTATGGCACATAGACTTGCGAGAAAATTAAGTGAAGTAAGGAAAAATGGTACTTTGAAATATTTAAGACCAGATGGAAAGACTCAAGTTACTGTAGAGTATGAAGATAATAAACCTGTAAGGATAGATACTATTGTTATTTCAACTCAACATGGAGAAGAAGTTACTCATGATCAAATTGAAAATGATTTAATAGAACATGTAATAAAACCTATAGTACCAAGTGAATTTTTAGATGTAAACACCAAATATTATATAAATCCAACAGGTAGATTTGTAATTGGAGGACCGCAAGGAGACTCTGGTTTAACAGGAAGAAAAATAATAGTAGATACTTATGGTGGATATGGAAGACATGGTGGTGGAGCATTTTCTGGAAAAGATGCAACAAAAGTCGATAGGTCCGCTGCGTATGCTGCAAGATGGGTTGCCAAAAATCTAGTAGCGGCAGGGGTATCTGATAAATTAGAAATTCAGTTAGCTTATGCTATCGGAGTAGCTAAACCAGTTTCTATAGAAGCTGAAACTTTTGGAACAGGGAAAATTACCGATGATAAAATTGTTGAAATAATTGAAAAAGTATTTGATTTAAGGCCGGCCGTTATCATAAGAGAATTAGACCTAAGAAAGCCTGTTTATAAACAGATAGCTGCTTATGGGCATTTTGGTAGGATAGATTTAGACCTTTCATGGGAAAAATTAAATAAAGTAGAAGAAATAAAAAAATATCTATAACATCTAAGAGGGATAACAATTGTTGTCCCTCTTTTGCGTCGATACTTATTATTTTAGATGTGATATAGCAGAAAACTACAAAATAATTTGATTTTTACCCAATTTGTGGATTATTATTTAGAATTTTGATAAAACTTAAGATAGGGGTATACTGTAGATAAAAATATGAAATACATATGAAATGCATATGATATAATAAGAACAGTAGCAATATTTATACAATGATTAATATTGGTATTGTAAAAATTTATAAGTAGGAGAGATTTTATGCCAGAAATACAAGGGACCATTGAAGATATAGTATTTCATAATGATGAAAATGGGTATATAATTGCTCATTTGAATAATAATGCACAAAAAATAACGGTTGTTGGCATTGTGCCATACATTAGTGAGGGGCAAAATTTAAAATTAACAGGTGATTGGGTGACTCACCCTAAGTTTGGCAAGCAATTTACAATAACAACATGTGAGGAAGTGATTCCAAGTTCAATTGCAGGTGTGGAGAAATATTTAGCATCGGGAGTTATTCAAGGAATTGGTCCGGTAACCGCTAAAAAAATTGTACAGCGCTTTGGGGAAGACACCATGAATATACTAGATAACGAAATTGAAAAACTGAAAGAGATTGATGGAGTAGGACAAAAAAAAATTGAACTAATTTTTATGTCTTATTCTAAGCAACGGGAAGTTAAAACTATAATGATATTTCTTCAAACCTATGGAGTAACACCTAGCCAATGCGTTAAAATATATAAAAAATATGGTGCGGAATCTATAAAAGTAGTAAAGGAAAATCCTTATGTGTTAACTGAAACCATTGATGGTGTCGGATTCAAAATTGCAGATAGGATAGCGCAAAGTTTAGGAATCGATAAAGAGTCTCCTTTTAGAATACAAAGTGGAATAAATTATGTGGTTAATGAATTCTGTGCTATGGGAAATACATATATGCCCCTAGAGAAATTATACAAGCAAGCTAAAAATATTCTAGGAGTTTCTGAAGAAGAAATTCAGAGTAATATTTATGATAATGTAGTACAAGGGAAATTAAAAGTAGAAAGTATTGATGAAGAAGAATGCGTGTTTACTATACCTTTCTATTATTGTGAACTGGGGGTAACTAAAAAAATTATAACTTTATCAGTAGCTCAGTGTGACGAGCTTAATATAAATATAGAGGATAAAATAAATGAGTTTCAAAAGGAAAAAAGTATACAATTTGCAATGTCTCAAAAGGCAGCTATTTGTGGCGCCGTAGATAATAGTGTGGAAGTTATAACAGGGGGCCCTGGAACAGGTAAAACTACTATAATAAACTGTATAACAGAGGTGTTTGAGGGAGCGGGAATGAAAGTACTTATGGCTGCACCTACTGGGCGTGCTGCTAAAAGGATGACAGAAGCTACTGGTCGAGAAGCGAAAACAATACATAGGTTGCTGGAGATTGGGATGGGAGGCGATGATGGGTCGCAGTTTTTCAGAAGTGAGGAATCGCCTCTAGATTGTGATGTGATCATTGTTGATGAAGCATCTATGATAGATATAATGCTCATGAACAGTTTGCTAAAAGCTATAAGTATAGGGACTAGGCTTATAATTGTTGGTGATGTTGACCAACTACCATCTGTAGGCCCTGGAAATGTTTTAAGGGATATTATTGAAAGTAAATGTGTTGCAGTAGTAAAACTCAATGAAATTTTTAGGCAAGCAAAGGAAAGCATGATTATTGTAAATGCTCATAAGATTAATAATGGAGAGATGCCTATTTTAAATAAAAAGGATAAAGATTTTTACTTTATTGAAAATAATGATCCTGATAAAATTTTAGACAGTATAATTACATTAATCAATGTAAGACTACCTAAATTCAATAAAGAGTGGGATAAGATGAAACATATTCAGATACTCTCACCTATGAGAAAAGGAATACTTGGAATCGAAAATTTAAATGAAAAACTTCAAGAGATATTGAATCCTAAATCTAAATATAAAAAAGAAAAGGACTATAGGAATACTATATTTAGAGTAGGGGATAAGGTTATGCAAATTAAAAACAATTATTCTATAAAGTGGAACAAAACCAGTGCAAAGGCTGAAGAAGGTGCTGGAATTTTTAATGGCGACGTAGGGTATGTTTACGATATCGATGATAACAATGATAATGTGATTGTGGTTTTTGATGATGATAAGCGTGTGGAATATGAAGGGGTGTATTTGGATGAATTAGCTCTAGCATATGCTATTACAATTCATAAAAGTCAAGGCAGCGAGTTTCAGGTTGTAATTATGCCTATGTTTATGGGACCACCACTTTTAATGAACAGGAACTTGCTCTATACAGGTATAACTAGAGCAAAAAATATGGTTATTTTAGTAGGCAAGATAAAAGCTATAAGTTTTATGAAAGATAATAACAGAAGTTTCGAAAGATATTCTGCGCTGTGCTTTCGAATAAGACAGATAGTAGATGCGAATTTAATAAGTGATGAAAATCAGCTGAGCTAAGGCCTATTAAAATAAATTTTTAATCCTGGAGGAGAATTTATATGTTTTTCTATTCAAAACTTACCCTTAATAAAGAAAAAAATGAAATTAGTAAAGAAATTTTGCAATATTCTTTACTTGGAAAAAAAAGAATAGATGTTGTATCTGTATTTTACAATTCTTCCGATATATTATTAGAAACCATAATTTCATATGCAAATGAAAAGAAAAACATATTGTATATAACAAATGAAGAGAA
>JANZQE010000343.1:0-3404 GCA_038040705.1 Clostridium sp.
AGCTAATCCTGGAGGAGTTTCTTCTATGGTACAATTAGCACTTGATGGAGCTGCTCCACAGGTAAGAATGTATTTTGCACAAGCTGCAATAGCATAGTATTAATTAAATGATCTTGCGGGGTTTAATTATTCCGCAAGATTTTTTTAAAAAAAACATTATGAACAAATTATTTGCATGGCTTACTGGTAGTGTAATCAAAGAAGTGGGTGATGTTATTGATAAGTTCACTACAACAAAAGAAGAGAAGCTTGAAGCTAACAGGCAGATACAAATAATTCTTGAAACCGCAGAAGCTAACGCTCAAAGAGAAGTAACTTCAAGATGGGAATCCGACATGAATTCGGATAGTTGGTTAGCAAAAAATATACGGCCTATGGTACTTGTGTACCTTACGTTTATATTTACGCTACTAGCTTTCACAGATGGGAACATTGGGGAATTTAAAATAGCAAAAGAATACATACCAATAATTCAAACATTACTAGTAACCGCTTACGGCGCTTATTTTGTGGGAAGATCTTGGGAGAAAGGTAAACAAATAATGAATAACAAAAATATATAAAAATGGGACAATTTCCAACATTAGATAGCTTCATATCAAGAGGATTAGCTTACACACCAACCAACACTATTGACGCAAGATCAGCTTGGCTTTTTGAAAATCAGTCTGGAACATTAGGTACTAACTTGACGGGATCATCAGTCTATGTAGGTACAACCGGAACAGTAAAAGTAGTTATATCAGGTACAGTTGCTTCAACAGGTGGTGGTGTAACTAGTATAACGTTTAATACCCCTGCAAATGGAGGAACAGGTTATGTTACAGGAAATGGGTTGGTAACTGTTGTAGTCAGGGGAGGGGTAAAGGTATCCACTGGATTAACAGTAGATATAATAGCAGTAGCAGGAGTTATAACTCAAATAACTGTAAACGCACCAGGAACAAATTACACAATAGGTGAAAAAATACTAGTTATGCAAACAGGAAGTGATGATGGCGCTTCTTTTTTCGTATCTTCAGTTACAAGTAATATTCCGGGAGCAGGAGATGCTGTTGAATTTGTAAATGCTCAAGCGGGATCAATTCTACCCGTAGTAGTTGATTACATTTTAATACCAGCAGCAAACGCAGCAACAGACTTAGTAGTAGGCAAATAAATAAAAATGTAGTTTATTGTTCAAACGTGTGATTATACATATAAATATAATTACTAACAATTAAATCTACTATTATGAAAAAATTATTTATTACATTATCATTACTATTTACATTTTCAATTCTAACAGCTCAAGAAGACTTTAATGGCATGTGGGAAAGCGAAGACTCGTCTTACATAACCACTATTATTGCAAGTGAGTATAAAGTTTTAAGTGTGTTTAACACTAGTTTTTTAGAATATAGAGTTATAACTGAAGATATAATTAGTCGCGACAAAAATAAATTTACAACAGAATTGAATAATGAACAAAACGGTTATTCAGTAACAATAGAATACACATTAAAAAACCAAGACACTCTTATTCTAAAGTATTCAAAAGACTTAGAAGGGGAATATATACTAACTAGATTAAGATAAAAAATTATGGAAAGCAATAAACAAGAAAGAAAAAACTTAGTGAATGATAATCCAATGGCTAAAAGAGCTAGTGAAGGATCTCCTGCTAAAAATCTAAACAAAGGTTACGGATCAGAAGTTAAAAGCCCTATGGCAATGATGAAAAGCAAAAAGCCTTCAACAGCATTTGCAATGAAGATGTCAGAAACAAGATCAGCTTTGCCTATGAATGAAACACCTTTAAAAAAGCACAAACCCGGGCACACAGAACCTAAATCTGGTACAATAAAAAATGCTACAGATGTAACTACTACCACAGATAATGTTTCTGGTAGACAATCAAATACATCCACGGGTGGAACTGTTTCATCTTCTGGTAGAAGAAGAGCAGATGGTAATATTGATGTTTCACAGACCTTCGCGGATGGTACCGGCTACGGTTCTACTTATAGTCAAAAACAGATTAATGAGCGTGGAGATATACCACTGCAACCTCAAAGGGATACTAATACCGGTACGGGAGTTTTAACAACAAATAATGATAAATCTACAAGCTACAAACAATACTCACAAAACAGAACAAAGAGGGAAAAGGAAATAAAAAGAGTTAAAACAGATAGTGTATTTACAGGTAATAGAAATGCAAGTACTACCGCTTATAATAAGGTTTTGAATAGCTTTAAAACCAATAATTAAAAACAAATAACCATTAATAATTAAATTAAATCAATATGAGTAAAGTAAAAAAAATGAAATCACAAGTAGAAGACGCAGTAAAAGTTATTACTAAAGAAGAGTTAGAAAATGTAAAGCACTTAAATAGTGAATTACAAAAACATTGTAATACTATAGGTGCAATGGAAGTTCAAAAAGCTAAAGCTATCTATCAAGTTAAAGCTATCTATCAAGTTAATATGCTTGAAAAAGATATGGAAGAAGCTAAGAAGGCTATTGAAACAAAATACGGACCTATTAATATCAATTTACTTGATGGAAGTTATGAAGAGGTTGTAGCACCTAAAGAATAATCTTATGAATAATATTATAAGAAAGATTAGTATCGGGGCTGACTACAAGAACGAAGCTATGCATTACTCTGTTAAACAGACAGTTTATGGCGGTCACGAAATTTCTCATATAATGTTTGAAGAGTCTGATAATTCTTATAATATATTTATAAAAAAAGTAGACGAGGTAATGCCATGGAAGAAGTTTAATTCTAACATGGCAATATCCGTTGAGTATGACTTGGAGTATTAATGAGGAGCATATATGATTTTATCATACGCCCAGTAGGCAAAAGATATGATAATGAGGTTAAGGTTGGAGAGCAAACCCTTATAACAAATAGCTCTATAGAAAGTTTTAAACACGTTAACAATATAGCTGAAGTAGTGGAAACACCTGCAGCATTTGCAACACCTATAAAGAAAGGTGATCTAATAGTTGTGCATCATAATGTGTTTAGAGTATTCTATGATATGAAAGGAATTAAAAAGAACAGTAGGTCATTCTTAAAAGATGATCTTTTTATGTGCGCTATAGATCAAGTATACTTATATAAAAAAGATAAATCTTGGAATTCATTTGGAGATAGGTGCTTTGTTGCTCCTGTTAAAAATAAAGACCTTTTAAGCAGTCAAAAAACTGCAGATCTTATTGGTATACTAAAAATAGGTAATAACTCCTTAAAGGAGTCTGGAATCAATCCAGGAGACATAATTGGATTTACACCTAATAGCGAATGGGAATTTGTTATAGACAATCAAGTTATGTACTGTATGAAATCAAATGATATTGTTATAAAGTATGAACTCGATAGAAACGAAGAAGAGTATAATAGCCGC
>JANZQE010000344.1:0-6064 GCA_038040705.1 Clostridium sp.
CTCCACCGCCAATGCAACCACCTGGGCATGCCATAATTTCAATTATATGATAGGTAGATTCGCCATTTTTTATGGATTCAAGTAGTTTTCGAGCATTTCCAAGTCCATTCGTTACTGCTACATTTACGTCCATATCTTTTATTTTAATGGTAGCTTTTTTAGTACCTTCAAGCCCTCTAATTGAGTGGAATTCTAACGCTGGACCAGTTTCACCTGTAATAAGTTCATAAGCAGTACGAACAGCGGCCTCTAAAACCCCACCGGAAGCTCCGAAAATAACCCCAGCTCCGGAGGATTCTCCTAATGGGTCATCAAATTCACCTTCTTCTAAAGAGTTAAATTCAATACCAGCCTCCTTAATCATTTTTGCCAGTTCTCTCGTGGATATTACAATATCTACATCTCTTAAATTATCATGTTTTAGTTCATCTCTTGCAGCTTCATACTTCTTGGCAAGACAAGGCATAACAGATACCACTATTATTTTTTTTGGATCAATATTCATTTTCTCCGCAAAATATGTTTTGGCTATAACGCCAAACATTTGGTGAGGAGATTTACAAGTTGAGGGAATATCTAGCATGTCAGGGTAGTCATGTTCTAACATATTTATCCATGCAGGGCAGCAACTTGTGAGTATAGGAAGCGTACCACCATGTTCTAGTCTGTGCACAAGTTCACTAGCTTCTTCCACTATAGTTAAGTCAGCTGCAAAGTCTGTATCGAAAACATAATCAAAACCTAGAGCACGTAAAGCGGATACCATTTTGCCAGTAACTAGGGTTCCAGGTTCTAAACCAAAGGATTCTCCAAGAGCAGCTCTGATGGCTGGCGCGGTTTGTACTACCACTATGTTATCCTTTGAATGGATAGCATCCCATACGTGATTCATGAAATGTACTTCCGTTAATGCTGCAGTTGGACATACAGCAACGCACTGACCACAGAAAGTACAGTTGGTTTCAGCTAAGGGAGCATTAAAAGCAGGGGCTACATTTGTTGTAAAACCTCTATTAATTCCAGACAGTACATTGCAGGTCTGAACTTCATTACACATAGTTTCACAACGTCTACACAAAACACATTTGTCTAAGTTTCTTATTATAGAATAACTTGAGTTGTCTACATCAAAATGAGACATTTTTCCTTCGTATCTAATTTCGCGAATATCAAGTTCTGCTGCTAATGATTGAAGCTCACACTGAAGATTTTTCTCACATAACAAACATTCCTTAGGATGATTAGATAGAAAGAGCTCAACTATTGCTCTACGTGATTTTATGGCCCTTATGGAATTTGTTTTTACAACCATTCCGTTAGTTACAGGAGTGGAACAGGCAGGAGCTAAATTTCTTCGTCCCTCTACCTCTACAACACACACTCTGCAAGAACCAGGATCATTTATAGTTCTATCGTCATGAAGCTTAAAGTGACATAGCGTTGGTATATGGATGTTAAGGCTTTTTGCAACGGATAGTATAGTACTACCTTCGTCTACTTTTGCTTTTATATCATTTATAGTTAAGGTTACTTTATTCAATTTTATCACCTCTCTTTTGTATTACTTTCGGATTATGGCGTTTACTGGGCATACTTCATAGCAGGATCCACATTTAATGCACCTATTCTGGTCAATAACATGTAGCTCTTTAATTTTTCCACTTATACATGTAACAGGGCAAATCTTGGCACAACGAGTACAACCTATACATTTATCTGTAATTTCATACATTAGTAGGTCTTTACATACTCCGGCAGGACAATGATGATCTCTTACATGTGCATTAAACTCTTCCTCGAAATACTTTAAATTACTAAGGACAGGATTAGGAGCTGTTTGACCAAGACCGCAAAGTGATGTATCCTTAATAATTTGACCAAGCTCCTTTAAATTAGCTATATCCTGATCTGTAGCTCTCCCTTTTGAGATTTTTTCTACTATTTCGTACAATCTAGTGTTTCCTATTCTACAAGGAGTGCATTTACCACAGGACTCTTCTAAAGTAAATTGGAGGTAGAATTTTGCAATATCCACCATACAGTTATCTTCATCCATTACAATCATTCCGCCAGATCCCATCATGGATCCTATGGAATTTAACGATTCGTAGTCTATTGGAGTATCCAAAAGGGAGGCAGGAATGCATCCGCCAGAAGGTCCGCCAGTTTGAACTGCTTTAAATTCACGTCCGTCTTTAATACCTCCACCAATGTCATATATTATTTCTCGGAGTGTAGTTCCCATTGGAACTTCAACGAGTCCAACATTATTTATTTTGCCTGCAAGAGCAAAAACTTTAGTTCCTTTAGAGGTTTTTGTTCCTATAGAGCTAAACCACTCTGCACCATTGTTTATAATTGCAGGTATTAGGGCGAAGGTTTCTACATTGTTAACGGAGGTTGGTTTATCCCAAAGACCTCTCTGAGCTGGAAAGGGCGGCTTGTTTGTTGGCTCTCCGCGGTATCCTTCAATGGACTGTATAAGCGCAGTTTCCTCTCCACACACAAAGGCACCGGCACCATATTTAAGGTGCACATCAAAGCTAAAGTTAGTGCCTAAAATATTGTCACCCAAAATACCATAAGCACGAGCCTCTTTAATAGCTATTTTAAGTCTATCGATGGCTAATGGATATTCAGCCCTTATATATATATATCCAATGGAGGCACCTATAGCATAACCAGCGATAGCCATAGCTTCTAGCACACTATGAGGGTCTCCCTCTAGTATTGAACGATCCATAAAAGCACCAGGATCTCCTTCATCGGCATTACATATAATATATTTTTGTTTTGCAGCATATCCTTTAGCGAAGGACCATTTTTTTCCTGTAGGAAAACCACCGCCTCCACGTCCACGAAGTCCAGAGTCAGAGATTAGAGTAATGATCTCATCTTGTGTCATAGTAGTAATAACTGAACCTAGGGCCATGTAAGCTTTTTCAGCAATTGCTTCTCTTATATCTTCTGGATTTATTAGGCCACAGTTTCTAAGTGCGATTCTGTGCTGCTTTTTATAAAAGGACATCTCATCTTGTCTTTTAACCTTTTGTTTTAGAGTTGGCTCTTCGTATAATAACCTTTCGATTATGTTGCCTTTAATTAAATGCTGCTCTACTATCTCTGCTGCATCCTCTGGTTTCACTTGAATATAAAATACATTATCAGGGTCTATTTTTACAATAGGACCTTTTTCACAAAAACCGAAGCAACCTGTTATATGGGCCTTTACCTCGTGGTCGAGTCCAGCTTCTTTAATTTTTGCATTCAAATTTTCAATAATAAGTGAACTATCAGCTGACATACAACCGGTCCCACTACAGACTAATATGTCACGGTTGCATCTAGTATGTTCCACACTTAATTCTTGTTTATGAGAAAACTTTCTAAGTTCTAATAGTTTCGTGAAATCCTCATGAGCTTTTGCAAGTTCCTTAAAAGAATTAATTTTATTCAAGGTTAAATCCTCCTCGCTTTTTCTAAAATACTTATTCTGAGTATTCTTCTAAAATTTTAATTACATCATTGGTTTTAAAATGACCATAAACTTTACCGTTAACCGTCACAACCGGGGCAAGTCCGCAGGCGCCTATACACCTAAGAGTCTCAATAGTATATTTTTTATCCGGCGTAGTTTCTCCAGCGGATATATTGAGCCTTCTTTCAAATTCACCTAATATATCTGCAGCTCCACGTACAAAGCAAGCTGTTCCAGTGCATACATTTATAACATATTTCCCTCTAGGAACTGTAGTGAAATACGAGTAAAAAGTTACAACACCATATACAGAAGCGGTAGGGACATGCACTTTTTCTCCAACGAAGTCCTGAACTTCATCAGGTAGGTAGCCAAATATTTGTTGGGCTTTATGTAAGACTTCAATTAAAGAGCTACGGTCATTAGGTACAGTTTGTATAAAATCTTCTAGCTGCTTAAATTTCTCTTTAGATAAATTTCCTGAGCACACAATACAACACTCCTTGTTACTTTTATGGGTATATAATGGTTATTGTTGTTTATATATCCCAATATATTTTGACAAACATCAACTAATAGTATTTCCAATTTTTTAAATAATATCCTAATATGACTTTTAATTTTAAGTAAAAACGTAATAATTATTACATTTTAGAATATAGTATAAAATAATATGAATTACAGTTGTAATTAAAATGGAAGGTGATATGAAAATGCATAAAATTCCTAAAATATCAGATGCTGAATGGGAGGTAATGAAAATAATTTGGATCAATTCTGAAATTTCATCAATAAATATTATACAGAAACTAAAGGATAAATCCGACTGGAAACCCGCTACAGTTAAAAGCATGATAAATAGATTATTAAATAAAAAGGCAATCGGATTTAGTAAATCAGGCTATGAGTACTTATATTTTCCTTTGGTATCTGAAGAGAAATGTATTGAACTCGAAAGTCGATTTTTTATTAATAGAGTATTTGATGGTTCTAGTAAATCTATGCTCTTAACATTTGCAAAATTAGACGGGATATCTGAAACGGATATAGCTGAGTTTAAAAAGATGCTAAACCAAACAATTAAAAATGAAGAAACAAAGAATACTCTTAAGTAGAGATGTTGTGGTGAGGGGGATGAAGATGAGGCGAAAAGGTGTAAAAAAAGATAGTAATGGGAGAATGTTTTTAAGTGTTTTTACATTTTTAATAATTTTTTTATTAGGCCTAATTTTACCTAAAAGTACGAATGCAGACAATGGAGAAAAATCTCAGAATTACTTTTATATTAAGGCTATTAGTAATACATTAGTTTCAATTAATTCTAAAAGTAACGGAAAACAGGATATAAATAGTGAAATAAAATATTCGATTTTATCGTTTTTAGGAATAGACACTTCAAATCCTATATCGATTATATCAAAAGAAGTTTCATATTTTAGAATTAATAAAACTATTTCAAATGCGAAAAACGCCAGTAATGATGTAGTAAATATAGAAACAGTAACTCCGTTTGAATTAGGTGAAAAACAGATAACTAAGATTGAAGATCCCAATGCTGTAGCAAATAACACAGATTTGAAGCAAACTTTAAATAAACTTGCGCCAAGGGTATTAATATATCATTCTCATACCACAGAGGCATATCGCACCTCAGATCCAATTACATCTAAAACTAACTTTGATACAGATGAAACAAGAAATGTAAGTGCTGTAGGAGATGTAATAAAGGAGGAATTAGAAAAAAAATATGGTATTTCTGTAATTCATGATAAAACGATTCATAATACTAGATATGATACATCTTACAAAAAATCTGGAGTTACATTGGATAAGTATTTAAAGGAATATGGAAATTTTGATATAATTATAGATTTACATAGAGATGGTTTTGTTGCAAGCAATACGAGAGTATCAAAAACTAAAATAAATGGTGAAGACGTTGCTAAAGTTATGTTTGTAGTAACTGATAAAAATCCTCATTATCAAAAACAGAAAAAATTAATAGATTCCATAATGAAAATATCAAACAAATTATATCCAGATCTTATGGAAGACCGAGCAATCACCTTTAATCATTATGGTATTGGTTTTTATAATCAAAATAGAAGTGATAATGCTATGCTAATAGAAGTAGGGTCAAATAACAATACTATTGATGAGGTGAAAAATACTGGTAAATATTTAGCAAGAATATTTGCAGAGCAGTTAAATGGCAAAAGTGATTAATTATTAGATTCATTTTAAATTAAAAACCTTTGCAAAAAATATGTATTCAATATAAAATATAATTAACAGCATATAATAAATTCACATACTTATATGTTAAACAACCCATTTGAAAATGTGGTTAAAATAATTTAAATGGATGGTGTTACAATGGACAACATTTTAGGAATTATTAAAAATGGGACCCTTACTTATGAACAAAAGGTACTTACTCTTGCTAGAGCTGCAGAAAATAGTATAGACGTCTTAAATATTGATAAGGACGCGCAGAAACTTCGTGATGAAGGAATAATATGTGATCTTTTTGAAGGTCATGCACCTTACAGACCTAGGTATATAGTACCTGATTATGAGAAATTT
>JANZQE010000345.1:0-2966 GCA_038040705.1 Clostridium sp.
ATATAATAATTAGACTGTGGACAACTTAGTTGTAAGCAACGTTAAATTACATATATTTTTTAAATTCTAAATTTAAATCTAAACTAGTAAGCTTACCTATTTCCTAAAAAATAATAGCAGAATGTAGGAAATAACTTGTAATAGGTTTATATGTACCTTATAATAAGGCTATAAATAAATTTTTTTAATATCTAGAAAATATAATTTATTTTAAATATTATTGATGGAAGGGGACCACTGTGGACAAGACAAAATCTACCTTAGAGAATATAAATTCAATCGCAAAAGAAATATCGGAAAGCAGTATAATTGGATACGAAGAATTACCACAGTATGACTTGTTTTTATCTCAAGTTATTGATTACTTAAATGATAAATTTGACTCTGACAATTACACTAATAACATAGTACAAAATTATATAAAGAGTGAGGTTATATCAAAGCCAGAGGATAGTAAAAAAAGAGGATATACAAAATTGCATTTAGCACAGTTAGTCTTACTTAGCTATATGAGACCTATACTAACATCAGAAGAAATAAAAAAGGTTTTTAGACTAGCTTTTAATGAAATTAATGATAGAGACGATGATATTATTTCATGGGAAAAGACATATAAAATATTTTCAGATATACAAAAGGAAAGCTTTGATGATGTTGTAAATAAAGAGGGCTATGATAAATCAAAATTACAAAAAATAATTGATGCACTAGATTTAAAAGAAGCGGATGAGGAAAGAATAGAATTGTTCTTGGTAGTAATGACATTAGTGTCACAAGCTAGTGCTATAAAAAAATTAGTTCAAAAAATTGTGTCTGATTACGAAACATAAAAAAGATCCTATTGTATTAGGATCTTTTTTTGTGCATATTGAAACCTTTAATTTCTTTTTAGCATGTACTCTGTGAGGTATTTGAAGTCAAAACTTTAAACGATTCCCCAAACAAACCTTTTACATGCATAATTTTTGTGTCTTCGAAAACAAAGGAAGACTCTTTATCTACTACGAAATTTATTCCATTCACGGATTCTAAAATATCATCTTCTTGTTGTTCATCCAGAACAACACCTAATATTGGACCACCTCAACCAAAACCTTTAATAAGCAATCTTACTGAAGATTTGTCTTTTTGTAAAAGTTTTTTATTTAAAGCATTTTTAGTATTATCATCAAAAGAAATATTCATATACGTTACCTCCTTGTACCCACATGGGGTATATCACATTAATATTATTATATATCTTATATACTATTATGTCAAAAGAATTATAAAATTATAAATAAAAATTTATAAAATTATTCACTTATTATATATAATTATACAATTAATTTACAGTTTTTTCTTAAAATCTGGTAATATTATAATGCATTCTAATAAATCAATGGGAAATGGGAAGAATACTTATGCAAACAATATAAAATTGCAATGGTTGACAACGATTGTATAAGAGGATAGTATAAAAATAAAGTTAAAAAAATATTTTTTTTATAGGAGGGCAGAAGAACATGAATAAGAGGAAAATCAATGTTTATTCAGAAATAGGTAATTTAAAGACTGTTCTTATACATAGACCGGGAGAAGAAATAGAAAATTTAATACCAGAATATTTAGAAAGACTTTTATTTGATGATATTCCATTTCTGAAGGTAGCAAGGCAAGAGCATGATAATTTTGCAAAGATATTAAAAGAAAATGGTGTAGAAACACTGTACCTTGAAGATTTAGCTGTAGAGGCGTTAAAAGAATCCTCGGTTAAGGAACTGTTTTTAAATGAGATTATAGATGAATGCGGCATAAACGAGACTGGAATAATAACATCTTTAAAAAAATACTTGTATTCAATGCCCGAAAAGAAGATGATTGATAAGGTGATGGCAGGCATAAGAAAAAAAGAAATAGATATTAAAGAACATTATGATGAGTACCCATTTATAATGGACCCTATGCCAAATCTATATTTTACACGGGACCCTTTTGCATGTATTGGCAATGGAATAAGTCTAAATTCTATGAAAACAAAAACTAGAAGGCGTGAAACTGTTTTTGCTAAATATATTTTCAAGTATCACCCGGAGTTTAATAATTCGGGTATTAATTTGTGGTACGATAGAGATGAGGTATATAATATTGAAGGTGGGGATGAATTAATTTTATCAAATGAAATTATAGCAGTTGGTAATAGCGAAAGAACTGATAAGGAAGCCATTTTGCGTATGGCTAAAAATATATTTGAAAAAGTAGAAACCTTTAAAACAATCCTAATTTTCAACATACCTAAGACCAGAGCATTTATGCATCTAGATACTGTCTTTACTATGATTGATTATAATAAATTCACTGTCCATCCGGGAATAGAAGGTGAATTAAAAGTAACGGCAGTAACTTATGATCATAAGAATAAAGAATTAATAACTAAAGAAGAAGAGGGAAGTCTAGAAAAAATATTGTCAAATCATCTAAGAAAAGATATAACATTAATACGGTGTGGAGGAGGAGATAAAGTTATATCAGGAAGAGAACAATGGAATGATGGCTCTAATACACTAGCTATATCTCCTGGTACCGTAATAACTTATGAGAGAAATTATGTTACTAATGAGATTTTAGATAAAAATGGAGTAAAGGTACTTCAAATGCCTTCTGGTGAATTATCAAGAGGTAGAGGTGGTCCTAGATGCATGTCTATGCCACTCTATAGGGAAGATTTAATATAAAGGCAAAAATAAATCAGAAACAAGAGAGGGGAATTTATTATGTTTAACTTAAGAAATAGAAGCTTTTTAACGCTTATGGATTTTTCACCGAAAGAGATTAATTATTTTCTTGATTTAGCTAGAGATTTAAAAAGAGCTAAATATGCAGGCACAGAATCGCAAAAATTAAAAGGTAAAAACATTGCGCTGATATTTGAAAAAAGTTCTACAAGAACAAGGTGTGCGTTTGAAGTAGGTGCACTAGACCAAGGA
>JANZQE010000346.1:0-2909 GCA_038040705.1 Clostridium sp.
TACCTTTTTCACATTTATACCCCCATGAATAATTAATCGTATTTACTTTTCCATCAGCACTAATTGGTCATAATTTCCACATACTGAATTTTCTTCTACAATAATTTAATTATATCATAGCTGTGAATAAAATAAATAAAATAAACTAATGGAGTATTTATAGCAACTTTAACATTTGTTATATCCTCTTTTTTATGTGTAAAAAAAAATAGATACCTCAAAATAGAAATTACTTTCTATTTTGAGGTATCTCAATTCTTTAAGCGAGGCTCATTCCAACTTCAAAAGCCTTTAAGTTAAGTTCAACAAATTTTGGCTTAACATTATCTTTTATTATTTTTTTCCAATCTATATCTTCAAGTTCCATTGCCTTCACTAGAGTTCCTAGTAGAATAACATTCATAACTTTCGCATTCCCAAGTTTTTCAGCTTGTTTTGCAGCATCTACTACTGTTGTCTGAACTTTGGCACTCAGTTCTTCAATAATTCCTGACGGATAATCAACTTTTCCAGAAAGTATTGGCATGGAGTCCATTTGGTAATCGTTAACTATAACCTTTCCTTCTGGCTTTAAGTATTTAAGCCATCTCATAGCTTCCATTTTTTCAAAGGAAACTAATATATCAGCTCCTCCCATTTCTATTACAGGAGATTGTACATTCTCTCCGTATCTAACTTGAGACGAAACTGCTCCACCCCTTTGAGACATTCCATGTATTTCGCTCATTTTAACATCGTATCCTGCTTCCATTAAGCCTGTTGTTAAAAGTTTGCTGGCAAGAATAGTACCTTGACCACCTACTCCAACTAACATTATATTTTTTGTCATATTATTTTACCTCCTTGGAAATTGCACCTACAGGGCATACTTGTTCACATATTCCACAACTAACACATGGACCCTTATCTATACTAGATTTTTTAGTTGTCTTATCAAAAGATATTGCTGGACATCCAGTTTTAATGCATTTTTTACATCCTATACATTTATCTTCATCAACCACACAGTTACCTTGGAAAGCACCTGCAAATTCTTCTTTGTCTTCTTTAGAGAATTTTTTTAATACACAAGGCCATCTAGTAATTATTACTGATGCTTCATTTAACGCGTAAGCCCAATCTATAGTTTCTTTCATTTCTTTTAAGTCATTAGGATTTACTACTCGTACGTTTTTAATCCCACAAGCTTTAACAATTGCTTCTATATCAACCATTTCTGTTTCTAATCCTTGTAGTGTATATCCTGTACCTGGATTTTCTTGATGTCCTGTCATACCCGTAATTCTATTATCTAAAATTACATTTATGGAATTACCTTTATTATAAACAACATCTAATAATGAGTTAATTCCAGTATGGAAGAATGTAGAGTCTCCAAGTACTGATACTACTCGAGTTTCATTGTCCTTTTTCATATTAAATACTTGCTGTGCTCCATGTCCCATACTAATACTAGCACCCATACATACTGACCAATCCATAGCGTTATATGGCTCAGCGAAGCCTAGTGTATAACATCCTATATCTCCAGATATTACAGTATTTTTCCTCTTACTGATTTCGTAGAAGAAACCTCTGTGAGGGCATCCTGCACATAGAGTTGGAGGTCTTGCAACGACTTTACATTCATCATATTCTATAGTTGCTTCACTCTTACCATAAACCGATTTTCTAATTACATCTGGAGTCATTTCTCCATTGTATGGAAAAGTGTTTTTTCCAAAACATTCTATTCCCATCATTTTTAATTCATTTTCCATTATTGGATCATTTTCTTCAATCACATATATTTTATCAACTTTTGAAGCAAAGTCTTTCATCATTGCTTTAGGAAGTGGATTTGTAAATCCAAGTTTTAAATAAGATACATTATCACCAAAGACTTCTTTAGCAAATTTGTAAGAACAGCCAGATGCAACTACACCTATTTTTGTATCATTTAATTCAATATAATTTAAAGGTGTATTGTTTGAAAACTCTTCCAATTTGTTTAGTCTCTCTTCTACTTTTACTCTAAGCTTTGTTGAATGAGCTGGAACAGGTATATATTTTGTTATATCCTTAACATATTCTTTTAATGGAACTTCGCGTCTATCTTCACATTGAACTATTCCCTTAGAATGACAAAGTCTAGTAGTGATTCTAAAAAGTACTGGAGCATCATATTTTTCACTGATTTCAAATGCATCATTAATCATATCTTTTGCTTCTTGACTGTCAGATGGCTCAAACATTGGTATTTTAGCAAATCTTGCATAGTTTCTGTTATCTTGTTCGTTCTGTGATGAATGCATACCTGGTTCATCTCCAGATACTATAACAAGTCCACCATTAACTCCTGTATAAGCATTTGTAAAAAGTGGATCCGCTGCAACATTAAGACCGACATGCTTCATAGCAGCTATTGATCTAGCCCCTGCAAAAGATGCGCCAATTACTGCTTCTACTGCAACCTTTTCATTTGTAGCCCACTCAGCTAATATATCTTCTTTATATAAAGCAATATTTTCTAATATTTCAGTACTAGGTGTTCCTGGATATGCAGATGCAAACCTTACCCCTGCTTCATATGCTCCACGTGCAATAGCTTCGTTTCCTGTTAGTAATTTTTTCATAATTCCACTCCTCTTTTTTCACCTATCATTATCTAGTTTTTATATTTTTATTTAATAGTTAGTTTGAAAATTTAATCGTATACATTTATACTAGCAAGAATCAAGCCAAAACAAAGTACAGGCCTTAAGGCCTGTACTTTGGTAATATATCTTTCAATTTAAAAATAATATGTTAACTTACATTAACACTTTGTTATCTTTAGTTTACATGCATCTAATTTAACTATTTTGTCTTTTTCCATAAAGCTGTTCTACTTATTCCCAATTGTTTTGCCATTTCTGTTTTTGACATTC
>JANZQE010000347.1:0-2789 GCA_038040705.1 Clostridium sp.
TGAAGCTTATCTACAAATGTTTTAGTCCCTTCAAAATCCAATACATAATCTCTAACAGGTTTATCATTACCAGAATACTGCTTAAGCTCAGGAATATAATATGGATTAGGCAAAAACCTAACATCAAATACTAAATCTGAATCCACAGGTATTCCATATTTAAATCCAAAAGAAAGCACAGTTATTATAATTTTGGTTTCTATTTGACCTTCTTCACTGTAAAGATTATTTATTTTTTCTTTAAGCTGCCTTGCCGAAAGTTTAGTAGTATCAATTATATGGTCAGCACGTTCACGTACATCCTTAAGTTTTTTTCTTTCAGACGCAATTCCATTTAAGACTCTTCCCTCTGGTGCTAGTGGATGTTTTCTTCTTGTCTCTTTATATCTTTTAATAAGAGCTTCATCTGAAGCCTCTAAAAATAAAATTTCATATTTATATCCTTCATTTTTTAGAAAAGTTAAGCTTTCAAATAAATCATCGAAAAACTTTCCGCCTCTAATATCTATAACTAGTGCTATTTTATCTATATTTCCATTAGTTTGATAACACGCCTCCGCAAATTTAGGAATTACTGTAGGTGGTAAATTATCCACACAAAAGAATCCCAAATCCTCGAGACTTCGTATAGTTTGTGTTTTACCGGCACCTGATAATCCTGTCAATATAAGAAATCTCATTAAAAACCCTCCTCTAAAAAATTATATTATATTTTTTTAATCTATTTTACTAGTACAGTTTTATTCTTTAATTATATCACATTTGTGTATGTTTAATCATAAAAAAATGCACAGAAGCTTAACTTGCTGTGCATTAAATATTCTTATTTTTATTATAAGATGTTTATGTTTAGTGTTGTAAATCTTCTCCCCAAATCTTTACTTCAGTGTGAAGTTTCACTCCAAATTTTTCTTCCACTTGATTTTGTACAATAAGAATCAAGTCCAAAATGTCCTTTGCACTGGAATTTTTTCTATTAATGATAAATCCAGAATGTTTTTCAGACACCTGAGCATCTCCAACGCAAGTTCCTTTTAACCCACATTCTTGTATAAGAAGACTAGCATAATGTCCCTCTGGCCTCTTAAATGTGCTACCTGCTGAAGGATATTCTAGTGGTTGTTTATCACTTCTTATTTTTGCAAGATGGTCCATCCTTGCTTTTATAACTTCTTTGTCACCTTCTTGAAGAGATAAAATAACCCTCACTACTGTATAGCCATGTTTTAAAATTGCACTACTTCTATAAGAAAGCTCCATTTCCCCGTTAGTTAAAGTTAATAAGTTACCATCACTATCAATAGCTAACATACTTTCCATTACCATAGACATCTCGCCATCATAGGCTCCAGCATTCATAGCTGCCGCACCACCAATGCTTCCTGGAATCCCGCTTGCAAACTCCATCCCTTTAAGTCCTGCACCTAAAGCTCTCTGAGCCACATCGTATAATGTAGCTCCACTTTCCGCGATTATTTTATTTCCTTGTATGTCGATTTTATTAAGATTAGATAACTTTATAACTACTCCTCTAATTCCACCGTCTTTTACAAGCAAATTAGACCCATTACCAATCAAATAATAATTAATTTTAGTTTCATTACAAATTTTTATTACAGCTGAAACTTGGTTAATGTCTTGTGGTGTTACTAAAATGTCAGCTGGTCCACCTACTTTAAAATAAGTATGGTTCTTCATAGGTTCTCCTATTTTTATGTTTGCTCTATCTACTACTCCATCTAATTTTTTAATTAATTCTGCGTATAGCTCCATATTCAACTCCTTGAAAAAAATTAATATTTTTTATACTCTTATAGCCTAAACCATATTATTAATGGTATAAAATTATAACTCCTTTATCTTACCCTTTTTCTTAAGATAATTCAACAGTTTAATTTCATCATTATTCATTATTAATTCCTCTGGCATATTAATTTCTTCTAAAAGTTCATGCACAAGATTAAAATCCCCTATATCAAAGCAAGTATGGGCATCGCTGCCTATAATTATTTTAACTCCATATTCCTTGCAAAGCATGGCAATTTTTAAACAATTATCCTCGCTTCCTTTTCTTGAACCTTTAAGGGAGCTATTGTTTAGCTCAATTATAATATCTTTCTCCAGTGCCTTTTTCACCATAGCTTCCTTGCATATTGGAAAAACAGGATTTCCACTATGTCCAATAATATGAACATTGGGGTTATCCATAGCCCCTATAATTGCTCTAGTATTTTCCTCTGTAGTTCCAGGTTTTACACACACATCATGTAAACTTGCAATCATAAAATCTAACTTTTTCTCAATATATTCCGGAATATCTAGCTTTCCATCATAATCAATTATATTAGCCTCGCAACCTCTTAATATTGTTACGCCATCTATCACTCTCGGTATCACTCTTATATTTCCAAAATAAAATAGATGTGGTCCACCTGGCATTTCCGGACCATGCTCAGTTGTTCCGAGTATCTTTATGCCCTTAACTTTTGCAGCTCTCACATTCTCAAGTAATGTAGTATAAGCATGACCACTTACTATACTATGAGTATGTGCATCAACTACGTATTTCATATATATCGCCTCTTTCGTTATTTACTGTTTTTAAAATATTCTAAAACACATTCCGCCGCCTTACTATCCATGGAAGGTGTCTCCATCAGTTCAGTGCTACTCGCACACTTTATATTATCAATACTACCAAATTTTTTTAGTAACTCTCGTCTTCTCTTTTCTCCTATATTGGGTATATTGTCTAATATAGAATATAGTGTCCTTTTGTCTCTAAGTGT
>JANZQE010000348.1:0-3528 GCA_038040705.1 Clostridium sp.
TTAATATGGTTAACAGTTTTGGGGTTGTATCGGATATAGCACTTGGCTTTATTGCCTTTGCAATCGGAAGTGAGTTCAATTTAATTTACTTTAAAAAAGTTGGAATTTCACCTATAGTAATAGCTATAGCAGAATCTTTTGGAGCGATTATACTCGTAACCATAACTTTAATTCTCTTTGGGTTTGATATAAAGCTTTCAATATTATTAGGTGCAATTGCAGCCGCAACCGCTCCGGCCCAAACCATAATGGTTATAAATCAATATAAAGCTAAAGGACCATTAACATCAATGCTCATGAGCGTTGTTGCCATAGATGATGCTGTTGCTCTTATTGGATTTGGATTTGCCACCACCATAGTAAAAATGATGTCCTCAAGTATTAACACTAATATTATTTTGTCAATACTAACCCCTATATATGGAATATTAATATCATTTATTTTGGGAGGCATCGCAAGTATTCTTATGAAGTTAATATTTCGATGGTTCAAAAAATCATCAAATAGACTTTGCATTATTATTGCATTTATATTAATCACTTATTGGGCAGCTGAATTATTTCAGGGTTCCCCTTTGCTAGCTTGCATGGCACTTGGTGGTGTGTTTGTTAATATATATGCAGATATTGACAGTGTAGTTAAAATTACAAATGACTTTTCACCTCCAATTTTCATGGTGTTCTTTGTTATTTCCGGAGCGGGTTTTGAAATATCTGCACTTGGTGGAATCGGGATCATTGGACTTTTATATGTTATTATGCGTATTATTGGAAAAATATCTGGTGCATGGCTAGGTGGAAAAATTACTAAACAAAACGATAATATATGTAAATACCTAGGTCCAACACTTATGCCACAAGCAGGAGTTGCATTAGGATTAATTGTAGTTGCTGGAAATCTTATACCGCAATATGCAATGCAAATTCGTGTTATTATATTATGTTCTACATTTATATACTCTATAATAGGACCTATTGCCGCAAAAATAGCATTAGAAAAATCAGGGGAAATAATAGTTCCACATAAAACAATTCACAATTTAAATGTATGAGAATATTAATCTTATATTTTAGTGGGACTGGTAACACGGAGTTTGTAGCTCAGTATATAAAAAAAGATTTCAAATATAGTTAATTCGTTTTATAGTAGCATTCTGAAAAAGTTATTCATGGTTATGGAGGGATGGTTAAAAAGAAAGTTTTGGGCCGATAACAATTGTATTAAATGCAAAAAATGCGAAAGAATATGTCCTGCTAATAATATTCAAGTAAAGGAAAAGGTAAGATTTGGTAGCAACTGCTATCTTTGTATGAGATGTGTACACCAATGCCCCGTGGAAGCTATTCAAGTAGGAAAAAAAACAGTTGGGAAATTCAGATGGAGAGGGCCTTTAGGCACATATAATCCTAAATAATAGCTGATACACAAGAGCCGACTGAGATTTTATCTCAGTCGGCTCTTGAACCATTCCAAAGCAAACAGCTTCTGTAGTGAAGTTATTTAGAAACTTCACTTAATAAACTAACTGTATATTGAACTGCTAAATTTTGTTGTTCTACACTAGAAATTTTAGCTGGATTATCACCCTTTTGATTTCCATAGTTTCCAAATTGAGCATGGTTAGCACCATCGATAGATTTAAATTCAGTGTCTTTTGGAAGTATATCTTTTGCACCAGTTACTTTTGTTATATCTGCACACCCATCTTCGGAGCCCCACAATGATAAAACTTTAAGGTTGGAAGGTGATAAGTCGTCCTTATTTTGAGGATAAGCTGCATACATAATTAATCCCTTAACTAAATCTAAATGATTATGAGCAAAGCTTGCAGCCATTACTCCACCAAGGGAATGTCCCCCAATAGCCCAGTTTTTAATCTGGGGATAAGCAGCAATTACGGCCTTTCCTTTGTCCCCACTTAAAATGGCCAGGTTTAAAGGCATTGGTACGATAACTACCATATAGCCTTTTGCTGCTATTTTACTACAAAGCGGAGCATAAGACTCAGGGTTAACTTTACCACCTGGATAGAAAATAAACCCTGTAGTTGCTTCTTGATACTTTGGAGTAAAGGTGATAAATTTATCTTTTGTAACATTTATGGTACTGTTACTATTAAAAACAGCTACAGCATCTTGAGTAGGTTTAGAATAACTGGATACCCAAAATGCTGAGTAACCTATTAAGAGTATTATAATAACCAATGGTATAAGTTTTAAAATCCTTCTCTTTTTCATAATTATCTCCCTTAAAGTAAAAATATATTATAACCATTATACTATATATTTAGGCAGTTTGGGTGTTCGAATGTGTTCCTTTAGGTCTTAGAAGGAATACAGCGAACACCCTTTATTTAGATTTCGTTTACAAGTTTTGTAAGGATCTCTTTGCAAGTAATACCGCTACAATGAATGTTAATAATTCTGATAGCGGAAAACTCAGCCATATACCAATCATTCCAAAGAGATAAGATAGCAGTAAAGCTAATGGAACAATAATACAACCACTACGTAGGATTGAAATGGTGAATGCATGTTTTGGCTTATTTATAGAACTTAATATACCTGAAGTAATAATATTAATTCCTGCAAAGAAAAAACCCGTAAAATAAATGATAAGGCCATTCGATGCGGTTTTTGAAAGGATTTCAATATGATCTCTATTGAATATTTCCACAAACTGATAATTAAAAATAACAATGAGAACATATAAAATAGTTGAAATTCCAAGTGATACAAGTATTTCGTATTTAAATAAGTGTAGAATGTTTTCATTATTCCCTTGTCCAAAATTTTTACTAAGTAAAGGCTGTGTTCCATAAGCAATACCTGCAAAGATAGAAGTTGACACCAATGCTAAATTAGCTACAATGCCATATGCTGCCACGCCTATATTTCCAGCAATACTTAGGATAAGTAAATTGAATACGATAAGAATAATACCAGAAGCAATCTCTGCGATGAAGTATGATCCACCTAAACCACAAATACGAGTTACTTGCTTTACTTTTAATTTTGATTTATAAAAGTGGAAACGGTTTTTCTTTTTAAGATAGTGTATCATTAGAATGCACATACTAATGATAGGTGCCAGTCCCGTTGCAAAAGCTGCTCCAAACATTCCTAACTGGAGAGGGAAAATAAAAACATAGTCTAAAATAATATTTGAAAAACTTCCAATTAGCATTCCGGACATTGACAATTTAGGGTCTCCATCATTTTTAATAAAAGCAATGAAAATATTATTAAGAATAAAAAATGGGGCAAAGCATAAGATTGTTTTTAAATAAGTATTTGTCATATCAAAAGTGTTTTTATTTGCTCCTAGTAAGCTACTAAGCACTGAAGAACCAAAGAGGCCAATTAGTAAAAAAAGTATACCTGCTAAAACGCCCATTTTAATTGAGTTTGTAAAAGTAGTATTTGCTTTGTAATGCTTATTCTGCGCCTTATAAATAGAATATTTTGTAGCGGAACCTATGCCAATCATAAGTCCAGTTGCATTAATAAAACTATAAATAGAAATAG
>JANZQE010000349.1:0-3111 GCA_038040705.1 Clostridium sp.
CTAGCAAACAGGGACAATAAGGAATATGATCAAAATAATATTATATATGCTTTTCGTGAACTAAGAGAATCTTTAGAAGGCTCACAAAGTTTATATGATAAGATAGTTAAGGTGGCTATTTTACAATCAGGTCTTGGTAACTCTCCTATATCATTTACATCACTTATTCCCTATAAAGACTTTTCAAGGATATATAATAAAACCTTGTCTAGAATAGAAAAATTACCTAACTTACAAGACTTTTATAACCTTTCAGTATTTCAGAGAAACAACTGGAATGATAGTGACGTAGCTCCTTCTACATCTTTAAATACAATACCAGATTCAAGGGGGAGATATTATTATCCAAGCTTATCATTTTTTGGGTACACTAATTTAAGAAATGCTATGAAATCAGATCAAATACCACAGTTGGTAAGCGGTGGAAGAGGTGGAGAGTTTGAAGTGTTCACTTGGACTGATCTTAAAATATCAGCTACAGAAAGAGCTACAATGCGTAAGGATGGAGATTACTCTTACTTAAATAAAGGATTATATAAAAAGGTATATGATGCTGATAAAATAACTCCTCTTACAACAGAGGATAGTAGAGGTAGACTTTATTTTATATACAAACCAATCAATGCACTTGGTGATAGCTTTAGAGCTAATGAGTTTTATCCAAACGCTAGAGAATCTATTATTGATAATGGAATGATGAAAGTAAAAAATGAAGTGATAGATGAAGAGATAGTTTCTTATATTGTAAAATCAAAGACGATAAAATCTTATGATAAAGTTGAAACAGGAGATTTAATAATAACTGTAAAGGGAGATAGGGTAACTGTAAACAATAGATCGTTTTCAGGTTCTATGATAAACTATGAGACTTTAACTGGAAAACTTGGATACACTCCAGAACAAGCTGGTGAAATAATTAACGCAAAATGTAAAGGCTAATGGCAACATGTCCAAATATAAATTTACCAGAATGGAAGATACTAGTAGACGCTAGGGGAGAAAACATGGCTTATGCTTTATGGGATAAGTATGATGGCAATGTTCCTAAGTCTGAGTACGATGTATCACCTAATAAAGTTTCTTATTCTTTAAAATCAGTTAATATTTTACTTAGTGAAAAAGCTAAACAAATATTTTCTAAAGCTAAAAATGTTGGATGGGATTTAAATAAAACTCTGACAGAACTTCAAATACCTAAAGATCAAAAAGTTTACATACAAGAAGTTTATGATAATATATCATATGTTAATCCTGAAACTAATAAGTTAATTGAACCTAGCATAGAAGATTTAGTTACATCTATATTAGCTAATAATAGTTTTACTGTTGAGGTTAATACTGTTGAAGGTGAGAATACTGTATTAAATGAATTTTTGGCTGGACGACCTTCTCAATATTACTCTAACCTAACAGTTCCAGGAGGTACTAATTATGTAGAGAATGAAATAGCTACACCTGGTATTAAACCTAACATTAAAGGACATGCTAAATTTAGTACTGATAATGGTATAGGATGGTTTAGAAGTGATGAAACTAAAGGAGAGTATGTAAATGATGATTTACCTTTTCCTGATAGAGTTCCCACTAAAACTCGTAGAATACTAGAAGTACAATCTGATTTATTTCAGAAAGGTAGAAAGAAAAACGATTTAACTACGATGCCTGCAGAAAGAGTTGCAGGTTATAAAGTAGGAGATCAAGTTGAAGTTATTCCTCCTTATAATTTTGATCCAGAAACTGGTCAAGCTGTAGAGATTGGAGTTAAAGGTATAGTATTAGAAGTCACCGAAGAAGTTGAACCTGAGTTCTTACGAGACGAAAACCAATGGGAACCAGGTGAGCCTGGTTTGGTTACTATTAAGATGTCTGATGGAAAAATCCGTTCTTTTGCAACAGATGATGACTCTGTATCAATAAAGCCTATTAGTATTAAAGAAGAAAAAAAAGAAAGTAAAGAAAACAATTTCCTACAACTACTAAACAAAAAAGGTAATTGGGTTAACTTCTTTATACAATCTATAGTACAAGATAGTGCTAAGAAAGGATATGAGAAAGTATTGTTTCCTACAGGTGAAACTGCTGCTAAAGTAGAAGGGCATCAAGCATTGGCTGTAGATATAAAAGTATCACAAGAATCAATAGATAGTGCTAATAAAAAATTAGAAAAAATAGTAATAGAAGAATGGGATACACCTGGAAGTGCAAGTTATAAAATTAAAGAAAATAAAAAGAGAGAATTAAATGAAATTATAGACGCTCAACAAAGAAGAATTGATAATATTAAAGAACAAGGTATAGAAAAACTTAAACCTATAGAAGCTTTCTATTCTAATAGGGTTACTAATATTCTTAATAAACTATATAATGTAAATAAAATAACTGATGAATATAATAACACTTGGAGTGAGGTAACAATTCTTCCTGAGATACTACAACAGTCTATTTTATTACAAAGAAAAACAACTGTAGCAAAAAAAGCATCTCCTGAGGTATTAAGCAAAGTTAAAAAGGTGATCAAGAAGATGGGCGTTGATGTACAGTCACTTAGTGAATATGCAAAACAAAACCCTGCTGTAGATGTTTCTTCTGCTAACGCTCTTGCTGATCTTACTGCTGGTATAATTGCTGTGTCTGAAGGTAATGAAGATGTAGCTCTTACAGAAGAGATGGTGCACATTGCTACAGCTATTATTGAGCAACGTGATCCTAAGCTTGTTACAGAAATGATATCTAAGATAGGTAGATTTCAAATATATAAAGACACTCTAGCTGAGTACAAAGACTCTAAGGCGTATCAACTACCTAATGGTAAACCAAACATTCGTAAAATAAAGAAAGAGGCTGTAGATAAAATGATCGCAGCTGTAATTACAAACGACCCCAATATAAACTTAGAAGAAGTAGACCAATCTTTATTTAGAAGAATGTGGAATACTATAACTGATTGGTTTAGAGGGCAGTATAAGAAAGCAAACATTGATATATTCTCTAAAACAGCTGAGACAGTATTAGGTGGTGAGTTTGAAGGAAGTATTCTTGATCTAAACAGCACAGAAATATACTATCAATTATCAGATGCTCAAAAGAATATACAGAGAGAACTATTAGAAA
>JANZQE010000350.1:0-8009 GCA_038040705.1 Clostridium sp.
CAGTGCGTCAATTGCTGCAGTTAAGCTTGTATCACAAGGGAGAGCTGATATGCTTATGAAAGGCCTTGTGGACACAGCTACCTTCTTAAGAGCCGTATTAAATAAAGAAGTAGGCCTTAGAACTGGAAAACGAATGTCTCACGTAGCAGTATTTGAAGTACCAGGCTATGATAGATTAATATTCTTAACAGATGCTGCCTTTAATATGTATCCAGAATTAAAAGAAAAAATAGATATAATAAACAATTCAGTAACAGTGGCAAAAGCTTGTGGTATAGAGACTCCCAAAGTTGCAGCAGTTTGCGCAGTAGAAGTTGTAAATACAAGCATGCCAGCGACACTAGACGCAGCAATGCTTTCGAAAATGAGCGATAGAGGCCAAATAAAAGGTTGCATTGTTGACGGACCACTAGGCTTAGATAATGCATTATCAGAAGAAGCGGCAAAACATAAAAAAATAGAAGGCCCAGTAGCAGGCAAAGCGGATATCCTTTTAATGGCAAATATTGAAGCTGGTAACGCTGTATATAAATGCTTAACTTATACTACAGAAGCTAAAAGTGGAGCACTCTTAGTAGGTACGTCTGCTCCTGTTATAGTAACATCTAGAGCAGATACTCCAGAAACAAAATTAAATTCAATAGCACTTGCATCATTAGTCGCAGAATACAATAAAGTTACTGAAGTAAAGTAAAGGAGGTCCATATGGCATATAAATTGTTAATGATTAACCCTGGTTCAACTTCTACTAAAATAGGTGTATATGAAGACGAAACGGAAGTTTTAGTAGAAACTCTAAGACATTCATCAGAAGAAATAGGAAAATTTGATGGTATATTTGAACAACTTGATTTTAGAAAAGAAGTTATATTAAACACACTTAAAGATAAAAACTTTGATGTAAATACTTTGGACGCTATAGTAGGAAGAGGAGGACTCTTAAAACCTATTGAAGGTGGTACATATGAAGTAAATGAAGCTATGCTAAGGGATTTGAAAATTGGAGTGCAAGGACAACATGCTTCAAATTTAGGTGGAATAATTGCAAATGAAATCGGAAAAACTTTAGATATACCGGCATTTATCGTTGACCCAGTAGTTGTGGATGAAATGATGGATGTGGCTAAAATATCAGGAATGCCTGAAATAGAAAGAAAAAGTATTTTCCATGCACTAAACCAAAAGGCTGTAGCTAAGAGATATGCAAAAGAAAATGGTAAGAGTTATGAAGAAATTAATCTGATAGTAGCACACCTTGGGGGTGGGATTTCAGTAGGAGCTCACAAGGATGGAAAAGTTATTGATGTTAATAATGCGCTAGACGGCGATGGTCCATTTTCACCAGAAAGATCTGGGGGACTTCCAGTAGGAGATTTAACTAAAATGTGTTTTAGTGGAGAATATACAATAGATGAAATTAAGAAAAAGATAAATGGAAAAGGTGGCTTTGTTGCTTATCTACAAACCAATGATGCTAAAGAAGTGATAGATAAAGCAGAGGCTGGAGATGAAAAATATAAATTAATTTTTGAGGCTATGGGATATCAAGTAGCTAAGGAAATTGGGAAATGCGCAGCGGTTTTAAGTGGAAAAGTAGACGCTATAATTTTAACTGGCGGAATAGCTTATGGAAAGGCTATGGTAAGTTATATAAAAGAAAGAGTAGAATTTATATGCCCAGTAGTAGTATACCCAGGAGAAGATGAATTACTAGCGCTAGCTCAGGGAGGACTCAGAGTCTTAAATGGCGAAGAAAAGTCAAAAGAGTATAAATAGTAATTGGAAGGAGATATGTGATGAGCAGAATTAGAGTGTTTACAGGTCATTTTGGTTCAGGAAAAACGGAGATAGCAATTAATTATGCAATAAATCTTGCAAAAGAGGGAAAGAAAGTTGTAATAGTTGATTTAGATATAGTAAATCCTTATTTTTGTGTAAGAGATGTTAGAAAACAATTAGAGCAGCAGGGAATAAGAGTTATAGCGTCAAACCCAGAGCTAGTTAATGCAGAGCTCATGGTGGTTCCAGCAGAAATAAGAGCTGTGTTTAATGATAAAAGCTACGAGGTGGTAATGGACGTAGGTGGAGATGACTCTGGAGCTATAGCTCTTGGGCAGTACAATAAGTATTTTAAAGAAGAAGCCTATGATATGTTTTTTGTAATAAATACGAACAGACCATTTACACAAGAACCTATAACTATTGTGGATTATATAAATGCAGTAGAAAAAGCCTCAAGGCTTAAGGTAACGCATTTAATTTCTAATACCAACTTGTCTTATGAAACCGTACCAGAACACATAACTTATGGAGACGAAGTAGTAGCTAAGCTGTCCAAAGAATTAAACATACCGCATGCATATACCGTTTGTAGTAAAGATTTAGTGGAAAAACTGAATGGAAAATTGCAAGGTGACATATTTGGGATTGATATACATATGTTGCCGCCTTGGAGATAGCAAGAAAAGAATCAAATAAATTACTTTGTTGACAGGTTGTCCTTCAAGGTATAAACTTAAGTAGTAAACGTTTAAATTCTATAAAAAAAGAATTTTTAAGGAGGTTTAAACATGCCAAGAGTAAATTTTAGAGAAGACAGATGTAAAGGGTGTGGACTTTGTATAAATGTATGTCCTAAGAAAATCATAAGTTTTTCAAAAGGATTAAACATTAAAGGATATCATCCAGCCACAGTCACAGAAGAAAAGATGAAAGAGTGTATAGGTTGTGCATCTTGCGGGAAAATGTGTCCTGATTGTGTAATAACAGTTGAAAAGTAAAGAATAGGAGGATGTACTTATGAGTGGAAAAGTGTTAATGAAAGGTAATGAAGCGATAGGAGAAGCTGCTATTAGAGCTAACTGTCTAGGCTTTTTTGGGTATCCAATAACACCTCAAACAGAGATATCTGCATATTTATCAAGAAAAATGTGCAAAATTGGAAGAGTTTTCTTACAGGCAGAAAGTGAAGTTGCAGCTATAAATATGGTTTACGGTGCTGCAGGCACAGGAGCCAGGTGCATGACATCTTCAAGTTCACCAGGAATAAGTTTAAAAGCAGAAGGAATATCATATATAGCAGGAGCAGAGCTTCCTTGCGTTATTGTAAATATAGTTAGAGGTGGTCCAGGGCTTGGTAGTATTCAACCAGCTCAATCAGATTATTTTCAAGCAACAAAAGGTGGATCACATGGCGATTTTAATATGCCTGTATATGCACCTGCATCAGTACAAGAAATGGTTGACTTAGTTCAAGATGCGTTTGACACTGCAGATAAATACAGGACCCCTGTAATGGTAATGGGAGACGGAATGCTTGGACAAATGATGGAGCCAGTAGAATTTAAAGAAAGAAAGCCAATGTTATTACCAGAAAAAACTTGGGCAGCAGATGGTCTAAAAGGTAGAGCAAAGCATAATGTTATAAATTCACTTTATCTTAAATCAGAAGACTTAGAAAAGCATAACATGAAATTACAAGCAAAATATTTAGAGATAAAGAAAAATGAAACAAGATATGAATTATATAAATGTGATGAAGAAGTTGATTTAATAATGGTGGCATACGGAACTACATCAAGAATATGCAAAAACGTTATTAAAATGGCAAAGGATGAAGGTATAAAACTAGGGCTTATAAGACCAATTACACTTTGGCCTTTTCCACTCGAAGCTTTCGAGAAAACAATAAATTCAACAAAACATGGATACATATCAGTAGAAATGAGTTGTGGACAAATGGTTGAAGATGTTAGACTTTCTGTTGAAGGAAGAAAGCCAGTTAATTTCTACGGAAGAACAGGTGGAATGGTTCCAACTCCAGAAGATATATTAGATAAGGTTAGAGAAATAGTAGGGGGTGCAAAATAATGGCAATAGTATTTAAACCAACTAAAGCATTATTAGATGTTCCTACACATTATTGTCCAGGATGTACTCATGGATTAATTCATAGGTTAGTAGGAGAAGTACTTGAAGAGCTAGATATAATAGATAAAACAATAGGGGTAGCACCAGTTGGATGTTCAGTTTTAGCATATGACTATTTTGCATGTGATATGTTTGAAGCTGCTCATGGAAGAGCACCTGCAGTTGCTACAGGAATAAAAAGAACTAATCCTGATTCAGTAGTATTTACATATCAGGGAGATGGCGATCTTGCAGCAATAGGTACAGCTGAAATAGTGCATGCGGCTACAAGAGGCGAAAACATGGTTACTATATTCGTAAATAACTGTATTTACGGTATGACAGGTGGCCAAATGGCACCAACTACACTTCCAGGTCAAATAACAGAAACTACGCCTTATGGAAGAGATGTAAAAGTACAAGGATTCCCTATTAGAGTATCAGAGATGATATCAACTTTAGATGGAGTTTGTTATGTTGAAAGAGTATCCTCAGACAGCGTTCCTAACGTTAATAAAGCTAAAAAGGCTATTAAAAAAGCTTTCCAAAATGCAATTGATGGAAAAGGATTCTCAATGGTAGAAGTATTATCAATATGCCCAACAAATTGGGGATTATCACCTGATGAATCTATGCTATGGCTCAGAAATAATATGATGCCATACTACACTCTTGGAGTTAAAAAAGATACAACTGCGGAGGTGGAATAAAATGGGTACACAACAAATGATATTTGCAGGATTTGGTGGTCAAGGTACACTTTCCATGGGAAAATTTCTAGCATATGCAGGTATGGATGCTGACATGAATGTTTCATGGTTACCATCCTATGGGCCAGAAATGCGTGGAGGTACAGCTAACTGTGCAGTTATACTTTCTGATGAGTTAGTAGGTTCTCCAATAGTTACAGAGCCTAATACACTTGTAGTTATGAATAGACCTTCCCTTGATAAATTTGAAGATAGCTTATCTAAAGGTGGATTATTACTAATGGATTCTGACCTTGTTGACAGAATGCCAAGCAGAGATGATATCGAAGTAATAAGCATTCCAGCTCAAACAGAAGCGATGAAAATTGGAAGCAAACAAATTGCTAACATGGTACTACTTGGAGCCTTAGTAAAGAGAACAGGAATAGTATCAATGGAAGAAATAGTGGCTTCTCTAAAAGATCATGGTAAAGAAAAATTCTTTGAAGCAAACAAAAAAGCGCTGGAAGTAGGAGCGTCTTACGTAAAATAGATTATAAAAGAGTATGTATTACTACACCTTCATTCGCATCGCCAAGTAATTCTAAATTAATTAAGAATTACTAAGGCTTGCTCAAATGAAGGCTACGTAATACATACTCTTTTTTGCGTCTTTAAAAACAAGCTATGAAAGTTTATGTTAAGTTCATAATAATTTTTTTTGAGGAACTTAAAATTAAGATTTGGTAATTAATATTTTATATCACAGATTTAATTGTATTGAATATAATAGAAGTGATGTTATAAAATTTTAATATTGATATTGTTAATATTAAAATTAAGATAATCAATATATACATAGATAATATTAAAATATATTAATTTGTATATTGATTATTTTAATTATTGGTAATATGATGAATATAAAGGAAGGTGGTGTATAAATGACCTATAAAATATTGTGCAAATGTCCAGTATGTAATTCTAAATTAAAAGCTACTACACTTAAATGTGATGAATGTAATACAGTAGTAGAAAATGAATTTGAGCTATCAAAATTTGATTACTTAAATAATGAACAACTATACTTTATTGAAATATTTTTAAAGTCTAGGGGAAACATTAAGGACGTAGAAAAAGAACTTGGCATATCATACCCAACTGTTCGGGCAAAGCTTGACGAGGTTATTACAGCAATGGGGTATAATGTTATAAAGCAAAAATCATCCGTTGATAAAAAAGATATAATAGATATGTTAGAAAAAGGTGAAATCACTGCTGATGAAGCACTAATCATGTTAAATGGTAAATAATTAAGCTGTATATTTGGGGATCCTAGCTTTAGAAAAGGAGGGTATATAATGAATGAAGAGATGTTAAAGATATTGAAAATGGTCCAAGAGGGTAAAGTTGATTCAGACAAAGCTATGCAGCTTATAGAAGCGTTAAAAGGAGAAAGTAAAGAGCCATTTACTTTAGAAAAAACACCCTATAATAGGAGTAGTAAGAAGAATCCCAAAATGCTCAAAATAAGAATAAGATCTGCAGAGAATGATATTTTAAATATTACTCTTCCGTTAAAATTTGTTAGTGGAATGATAAGAACCTTTGGGAGAATTCCAAGTCTAAATGTAGATGGCATGGAAGGTGTAGACATAGATGAAATGACTCAGTCAATATTAGAAGCTATAGATGGTGGAATGGATGGAAAGATAGTAGATATAAAAAGTGGAAATGGAGATATAATTGAGGTTATTATAGAATAGTGTATAAACCAACCAACCTAAAACGGATTGGTTGTTTTTTTTGTTGAAGAGTGCAAAACACTAGATATTTTTTACAAAGACTCTTTCATGTAGTATAATGTTAGGGATGTCTACGTTTTAATAGACAAGAGTTTTATGGGAAATACATATAATAATCAGAATGTACTTATTTAAGAAGAGAGTTTCAATAAATTGTAAAATCAAATGAACATGGAAAAAATAGATGAGAAAGAGGTAAAAAAATATGGGTAGAATGTTCGGGACAGATGGGGTACGTGGAGTAGCAAATACGGAATTAACAGGAGAGCTTGCATATAAGCTCGGAAGATCAGGAGCTTTTGTACTAACAGAAGCTGCACATAAGCCTAAAATAATAGTAGGAATGGATACAAGAGTTTCAGGAGATATGTTAGAATCAGCATTAGTTGCAGGGATTTTATCTGTAGGGGCTGAGGCTATATGCCTTGGAGTGATTCCAACACCTGCCATAGCATATTTAACTAGAAAATATGGAGCAGATGCAGGGATAGTTATTTCAGCGTCTCACAACACAGTAGAATATAACGGAATAAAGTTTTTTAATAGTCAAGGTTTCAAATTATCTGATGAACTAGAAGATACAATACAAGCAGTTATCGAAAGTGATTTTGAAGGAGTACCATCACCAATAGCAGGAGATTTAGGTAAAAAAACAGTTACAAAAAATGCTACAGAGGATTATATAGAATTTGCTAAATCCACTATTACGGGAGACTTAAAAGGACTTAAAATAGCACTAGATTGTGCTAATGGAGCTGCTTATATTACTTCGGTAAAAGCTATAAGAGAACTAGGAGCAGAGGTTTTAGTTATTAGTAATGATCCAGATGGCATAAATATAAATAAAGATTGTGGATCTACTCATCCAGAACACTTAATGGCTTTTGTTAAAGAAAATCATTGTGATTTAGGATTAGCTTTTGATGGTGATGCAGATAGATGTCTTGCCGTAGATGAAAAAGGGAATCTTGTAAATGGAGATTTCATGATTGCTATTTGTGCAAAGCACATGAAAGATATGGGCAAATTAACCAAAGATTCAGTCGTGGTAACAGTTATGAGTAATTTAGGTCTTGATATTGCAATGAAGAGTGAAAATATAAGTACTGTGAAAACTAAAGTAGGAGATAGATATGTACTTGAAAAAATGAGAGAAGAAGGTTATAGCCTAGGGGGCGAGCAGTCTGGTCATGTTATTTTCCTAGATTTTAATACTACAGGGGACGGACTAGTATCCGGAATTCAATTAGCAACCGTAATTAAGGAATCTGGAAAAAAATTATCAGAGCTTACAGAAATAATGACAGAACTACCACAAATATTAGTTAATGCAACAGTACCAAATGACAAAAAAGACATACATGAAATTGATAGTGAAATAGTAGAAGAAATTAAAAAAATGGAAGTAAAATTAAACGGATGTGGAAGAGTGCTTATTAGACCTTCAGGTACAGAGCCATTAGTTAGGGTAATGTTAGAGGGTAAAGTGCAAAGTGAACTAAATGAAATGGCACATTCCCTTGCAAAAATGATTCAAGAAAAAGCAAATAAATAGGTTCGAAAAAGAACTTTTTAAACTTTAAAATAACGTATGAATTTCGTATTT
>JANZQE010000351.1:0-2989 GCA_038040705.1 Clostridium sp.
ATCACTATCCGCTGTATCATCTATTAAAAACAAATTGCCTAACGCATACTTTTTTGCATACGAAGAGGCAGATCCAAATTGTTGAGGTACGTTCATACCTTTTTGATTTAGATCAACACCTACAATTGCAGTAGCATCTATAAAGTTTCCTTCACCATCACTAACTTTTGCAGTAGACTGCATCATTGGTAATGGATCAACACTTATGATTTCTTCTTTAATTGTAACTGATACTCCTAACTCTAATAGAAAGGGTTTTGTTGCTTCTAGGATATCTTCGGCTGATCTGAAGTTGTACTTGCCGAAGGAGTTAAATCTACTTTTTTTCGATTTAAACTTTGTTTGGATTGTCGCTAATTTTTCGTTTATGTTCATTCGTTTGTTTTTAAATTGCTTATTATTATAATTACATGTATTAATTAAGATTTACATAGCTAACCTATAGATAGTCAAGCACTTGTGAGTGATCTACGTTGTCTATTAATTTTTGTACTGCCTGCTTTTTTAGCTCAGAAACACGTACATAATCACTTGCTCCTACTATATTTAACTTTGCTGCTATTGATTTTCCAGAATGCTTATCACAATCTAATCCATAAGATAATCTTAACACCTCATACTGTTGTTCTGACAAGTATTTTAACATTAAGCTTTTTAAATATAAATTTAATAACTGTATGTTATAAGGTTCTGATTTATCTGGAAGTTGATACATTAAGTTTTCTCCTTCCTCGTTTACTGGCTGATTATCTATTGACAGAAAAACACTATTAAAAAACATTGCAACAGCAACTTTATCTTTAGGGTTTTTGCGTATTTCGTTAAGCTTGTGTTCTGGTATTCGCATGTCTCCTCTAACCATATCTATACGTCTTCGTATGTGGCCTTTTATTCTTTTTGCAAAAAATGATTTTAAAGTTTTTTCTATATCTTCTGATTCATTTAGTTTTTGCCAGTCAAGTTTGTCGACTGCTTTTATCAAGCCTTCACAGCCTATTTGGATAAGATCGTTTATGCTTAACACACCAGAGGCTTGTTGAGTTGTTGAAAATTTCCTTGCTAAACTCTCTACTAAAGGAATAAACTTTATAATCATTTCATTCCTACTGTAATAATCATAAGATTTATCTACAGGCATTGACTTTTTTAGATCTTTTTTATATCTAACGTAATTCTGTATATTATATTTCTTCATTTAGTGTTTTTATTTCTAATTTTAACGCATCACTTATGTGACGGTATATTGTTCTTTTAGACACATCTAGTAATCCAGCTATTCTATTTATACATATTTTTTTACCTAATTCATTTATATCAAGCATACATTGATAGATAGCTTCTTCATCAACTCTTGATGATCTACCTATTAGTTTACCTACTATGCTTAGTTTTTCACTTATAGTTAACATGCTATGGTCTTTAAATATAACTTTACGTATTTTGTTCTTAGGAGGTTCGCCTCCTGTTTCAAATACATCATCTATCATATCGTTTAACACTTTTTTACTAATAAAAAATGTAACAAAACCATTGTCTTTGTTAGCTATAAATTCATACACATAAGATGGTAATAAACCACTAGGCTCGTCTTGGTTTAAATAATATAATACAAGAAAATGCCATTTTAAAGATTTATATGTTGTTATCTTAGCTTTTGTATTAAACAAACTATAGTGTTCATATGTGCCATTTTCAAAAAACATGTATTTACTAGTGTCTATGATAGGTATATCATTTATAGGAAACTGCCTATACACGATACGTCTATCATTTAACCATTTTATTTTTCTTTCTTGTGACATTTGCTTATTACTTATATATTACTAAGGCTGTTGTCACAACCCTAGGTATTTCAATCTTCGATTGTATTTTAAAAAAAGTTTACTTTTTGATTTTGCTAATTTAATGTTACCATCTAGTACATGCTTTACAATACTACTATGAGTAGCTGCTATTGCTGTTTCTAGGTAATTTTTGTGCGCTTTTTTTCTTCGGCTTTCTAAAAGATTTAATTTTATCGTTAATTCCATTGTAGTTGCTTGATATTAGTTGTTCGTATAATCTTTTGCTCATTTTTTCCTTTTATTAATTGTTTTTCTTGTTCGTAATAGTTCCAATAGGCTGACAAACTGTCACCTATAACTTTGTATTGATCTGGCATACATTGAGGAGGTTCTGTAAAAATAGTTTCCGGTATTGTGGGTGGTAATTGTTTTAAAACTTCTGCGCATTTTGTTATTGTTAAGTGTGTTTTTTTATATCTTTTTGTATATTCTTTTCCTAAGGCTATCATGTGATCATACAGCCACATGTATTGACTAGCATTTTGTCTGCACCATATAGTTGACGGATGATTATAATGTGCTTTTTTATAAGGTACATTGTGTCCGTTGTCGTAATGATGATGTGCAGTACAAAGCATCTGGGCTGATTCTAAGATCATTTTAACCACATGATTATTATATTGTACCTGTGAAGCTTTTACTGGATCAGAATCTAAATAAAATATATTCATTATTCGTAAAATTCTTTTATAGTGTTTTCGTGATATCCCATTGCTCTTACTATTTCTAACCACATATCATGTAGCTGTTCTAAAGTTACATCTGAATGGTCTACTTCAGTGGATATTTTTTTATTATAAAATTCTAAAGTAATTTTAGTTGGTTCTATTTTATTCATAGTGTTTGTCTAATAATATCATCGCCACTTCTTCGCTGATCATATTTTCGTTGTATAATTTCCATATTAGTTTACTCATAGTTACGTAGGGTTTTAAACATAGGGTGTCTGTAACTACCTGCTTTAGTGCGTTCGAAGTATGTAAACGTAGCACGTTTGCCAATATAGTTATGAATATTTGTTAGCATATCTGCTAGCATTTTGTAATTGTAACCCTTACCTGGGGGACAACCGAACTTAATACCGTCATCATCTTGCATTAAGAACTTGCCAAGAGTACCTTCACGCTTGCCTTTACCGTCTACAT
>JANZQE010000352.1:0-5314 GCA_038040705.1 Clostridium sp.
CCAGGTAGATTTAGTTTTAATGTAAAGGGTGGAAGATGTGAGGCTTGTAGTGGTGATGGAATTATTAAAATAGAAATGCAATTTTTATCTGATGTATATGTGCCTTGTGAGGTTTGCAAAGGAAAAAGATACAATAGAGAAACGCTTGAGGTTAAGTATAAGGGTAAAAACATCCATGAGATATTGAATATGACAGTTGAGGAAGCTGTAAAGTTTTTTGAGAATATTCCAAGAATAAATAGTAAACTTCAAACGCTTATGGATGTGGGACTTGGATATGTTAGACTAGGGCAACCTTCCACGCAATTATCTGGTGGTGAGGCGCAAAGAATTAAGCTTGCCTCAGAGTTATCTAAGCGGAGCACTGGAAAGACTTTTTATATTTTAGATGAGCCTACTACAGGACTTCATATTGATGATGTTAGTAAACTTATCAAAATACTTCAAAGACTCGTGGATTCAGGAAATACTGTGGTGGTAATAGAGCATAATTTAGATGTTATTAAGTGCTCGGACTATATTATAGATTTAGGTCCTGAGGGTGGAGATAAAGGTGGGACTGTTTTGTGCACTGGAACTCCAAAACAAATATCGTTGAATGCAAATTCTTATACGGGACAATATTTAAAAAAGATGTTATAATTTAGTTTAGGCTAGCATATTATTTCAATGCTAGTCTTTGATTATTTTATAAAGAGGAGAATGTGCATTATGGTTAAGATAAGTTTAATTATGAGATACGCAATTATAGCGATTATTTACATTATAATAGTTTTTGCACTACGAATTATGTATAAAGACATGAAAGGTGGCAGTGTAAAGAAGAAACCAGTGATTAAAAAAACTATGGGTCTTGAGGTTATAGAAAGAGGAGAGAATTTTAATTTAAGAGTTGGAGCAGTTATACCTCTAAATGATGAGCTTACTGTAGGTAGAAAGGCCGATAATATTTTGATTTTGGGAGATAAATACGTGTCTTCTAAGCATGCTAGGATTTTTCTTAAAAACTCAGATTATGTTTTACAGGATTTAAAAAGTACCAATGGTACTTTAATGAACAAGAAAAAAGTGGTGGATAAGGTAACTATAAAAAAAGGTGATGAGATTAAAATAGGAACTTCAATTTTTAAGGTTATAGGATAAATTGTGAGTTTTAATGAGGTGATAGTATGGAAAGTATAGTAGAAGAACGCAAACTTTTAAGGTATACCTATCTTTTATGCATAATTTTATTTTTGAATATAGCTTTTATTGGCAAGCAGGGCTTTGATAAAGGTGCCATGATAATGGGTGTAATAGTATGTCTTCTTTTTGCATATTCTCATTTTATAATAACAAAGTTTTTTCCAGATGGAGATAAATATATTTTGTTATTTTCAAATGTTTTGGCGGTTATAGGAATAGGCATGCTGTATAGGCTAGATCCTTCTATTGCGCTTAAACAACTTATTTGGTATACAGTAGGAATTGCTGTATTCATACTAGTGGTAGTGCTTTTCCCTAGTTTAACTAAGTTTGGAAAGTACAGATGGTTTTATATGATATGTACACTTATTCTTATGTCGATGGGAAGTATATTTGCCGACCCTACTAATGGATCTAAAAATTGGGTTAGTATTTTTGGTATGACTTTTCAACCTACAGAATTTGGTAAATTATCTCTTGTGGCATATTTAGCAGCAACGTTACAATATTATGGTCTGAATCTTAAGGGAAAGTCAGAGTTTAAGAAATTAAAACCTCTAATTGAGCCGGGAATCGTAGTTATGATTTCACTTGGGTTTATGGTGTTTCAAAAGGATTTAGGGTCAGCACTTATATTTTTTGCTATTTCCGTAACTATGCTATTTATTGCTACTTCTAATATAAAATATGTATTAGTTTGTCTGGGGCTTTTCATAATAGGCGGATTTATAAGCTATACAATGTTTGATCATGTGCAGGTAAGGTTTATGATTTGGGGAGATCCATTTAAATACGGCTATGATCAAGGCGGTCAGGTGGTACAATCATTAATTTCTATAGCGGAGGGTGGACTTTTTGGAACGGGGCTCGGTCTTGGATATCCGACAATGATTCCAGTAGTTACTACAGATTTTATTTTTGCAGCTATTTGTGAGGAAATGGGACTTCTTACTGGGTTTTCTATACTCATAGTACATTTTTTACTGTTTTATAGATGCATGAGAGTACCTGTTTATGGTAAAAATAAATTTACCAGGCTTCTTGCGGTGGGTTATAGTACAATGATTGCCGCTCAAGTGCTAGTAATAATAGGTGGCGTAGTTGGAGCTATTCCACTAACGGGTATAACGCTGCCATTAGTTAGTTATGGTGGAAGTTCTATGATAATAACTTTCTTTTCCCTAGGTATACTTCAAAAGATATCGGAGGACGGACAAACTTATGAATGATTTTGTAATTAATATAAAAAAGGTAATGTTGGTGTTTTTAATACTTTTTATTGTTTTAATTTCTTATATATCTTATTTTTATATGTTTAATAGTGAAAAAACAGTAGCTAGTACATTTAATAGTAGACTATGGGCAGAAAGAAATAAGGTATTAAGAGGAACCATTTACGATAGAGATATGGTAGCTTTAACTAAAAGTACAAAAATAAGTGAAACTTCTCAAAAGGTGAAATACTTAGGTGGAGAAGCTTTTACTCATGCTATAGGATATATGGATACTAAGTATGGACTTACAGGTCTTGAAAAAAAATATGATGATGAGCTTATGGGTTCGCAAACAGTAGTTTCGAAGTTGTTTTCCTTTGATAAAGAAGAGGAGGAAAGGGTTGGTAATAGCTTAAAAACTACACTTGATTCTAAGCTTCAGAAGGTAGCTTACGATGAGCTGGTTAAGACGAAACTAAAGGGATCGGTTGTGGCATTGGACCCTAAAACTGGTGAAGTTTTGGCTATGGTGTCATTGCCTTCATATGACCCGAATAATTTAGCAAAAGAGTGGGAAGGGATACTTGCAGATGAAGATGTACCACTGCTAAATAGGGCTGTATCTGGGATGTACCCACCAGGGTCTATCTTTAAAACTATTACTGCTATAAGTGCACTAGAAAACATTCCGGATGTTTATAATAGGAAATTTGAGGATAATGGTAAGTTAGTCTTCAATGAAAGTTCATCTTTGGAGAATTTCAGGGGAGAGTCTAATGGAAATATAGGTTTCAAATATGCCTTTGTGCATTCGAGTAATGTTGTTTTTGGTACTTTAGGTATGGATTTAGGAAATAAAGCTCTTAAAGAAACAGCAGAAAAGTTTTACTTCAATAGAGATACTCCAGCGCAGGGACTAACAATAGAAAACAGTAGATTTCCATCTTATAAAAGCGATGAAAAAGGAAATATTGCACAAAGTGCTATAGGGCAGTCTGGGGTTTTAGCTAGTCCAATGGAAATGGCATTAGTTGCAAGCACTGTTGCGAATGATGGGATTATGATGCAGCCAATGCTTGTTAGTGAAATATTGGATAGTAAAGGTAAATCTCTAAAGAAAATAGAACCTAAACGACTAGAAGAAGTCATGTCAAAGGAAAATGCCATAATAATGAAAGATTTAATGAAAGGTGTAGTTACTGAAGGCACGGGTGGGAATGCAGCTGTTCCAGGAATAGAAATTGGTGGAAAAACAGGCACTGCGGATCATAATGATTCAACTGGCAAAGAGATGACAGCACATTCTTGGTTTATCGGTTTTGCACCTTATGATAACCCTCAAATTGCCATAGCGGTAATAGTAGAAGAAGGTGGAGTTGGTGGTGAAAAAGCTGCTGGTATAACTAGGAAACTTATTGAAACATATCTTAAATAAAAGCTAAAATATACGAACGTATGTGCATAATAGTGATATAATACAGTCAGATATGAAAATAATATCTGACTGTATTATATTTTGTAGAAAAGACGAGCACCATAGGTGACGACAAACTAAAGAAGGTGACAGCAGATGACAGGTAAGACTCATGCGGGTATTGGTGGCATGATGTATGTAGCAATTTGTAATAAATTGCCCGGGAAATTCACTTATATAGGTTTAATTGTGGTTATTTTGGCCTCAATATTACCGGATATAGATCATCCTAAGAGTATGATTAATAAGTACATTTTACCATTTAAAAATAAAAACACTAAAGTGACTATATATGTTTGTTTGGGTATAATAATACTATGGTTTGATTTTTTGTATACTAAAGAGATTGCCCTTAAAGCTTTAGCACTATCCTTTATAATTATTGGGTTTTCGACTCATAGAAATGGACTCCTACATAGCTTAACTGGAATGATGTTATTTATGCTTATGATAGGATATACTTGTAATAAATACTCGCTTCCACCACTTGTATATCCATTTACTATCGGATTTGGGTCTCATTTAGTAGGGGATATGTTTACTAAAATGGGGGTCCCACTATTTTATCCCTTTTTAAAGAAGAAATTCAAGTTCCCATATACCTATGGGGTGGGAACTAAGACAGGTAGGATTATAGAGGGGATAATTATGGTTTTTGGGCTGATATATACAGCTTGTGTACTTCCCAAAATACTGTGATAAATTAACGTAGGTTAATGATTTGGACCAGACTTGAAAGGGGGTTTCTAATGTGTTTGATTTTGAATATCAACTAAAGATTCTTCCAGAGGCACCAGGGGTATACCTTATGAGAAATAATCTTGGTGAAATAATATATGTAGGTAAGGCTAAAATATTAAAAAATAGAGTAAGACAATATTTTAAAAGTTCAAAAAATCATTCTGAAAAAGTAAGGGCTATGGTGAAAAATATAGCTGAATTTGAGTATATAGTAACTGATTCTGAGATGGAGGCACTAATACTCGAGTGTAATCTTATTAAAAAATATAGCCCAAGATATAATATTCTGTTAAAAGACGATAAACACTATCCTTTTATAAAGATAACTATTAATGAGGAATTCCCAAGGATTTTTGTAACTAGAAACATTGCAAGTGATGGGTGTAAATATTTTGGTCCATACACAGATTCAGCAGCGGTATATAGCGTTATGGAGCTTATAAGAAAAATTTTTCCGCTTAGAACTTGTAAGCGAACAATTAAAGAGGAACTACCTAATACAAGGCCTTGTTTGAATTATCATATTGGTCTTTGCAAAGCTCCTTGTGCTGGTTTTATAAGCAAAGAAGATTACGGGAAAATAATAAAGAATACGGTGGATTTACTTACAGGGAAAGATAAAAATATAAAAATTGGTCTAAGGCAAGAAATGGAAGATGCATCGCAGTGTTTGAACTTTGAAAGTGCAGCCATGTTTCGT
>JANZQE010000353.1:0-3913 GCA_038040705.1 Clostridium sp.
TGCCTAATATAAAGCATTTCTTATTGAATATAGCTAAATATAAAGAGTTGTTGCTTTATTTAAATTATAAAATATTTAATAAAACTTATAAAAAGGTATTGACTAATGAATTAAAATGCAATACAATGTATATAAATAAATTATTCAATCTATTAATTCAGGGGGTAATATAAATGTTAAACACACAATTATTTAAGTCTGAAATCGAATTGGTATGTTTTATTTCTGAATATATAATCAAACATGATGATACTATAGCAATTATAAAAAAAGGTTTGAGAAAAGGCGTAATTAAGTCTTTACTAATAAATGAAGATTTTAATGTTTTTAATGATATTTCTGATTCAGAAGAGAATGTGCTATTTCTAATAAAAACAGGTGATAAGGAAGAAAAGAATTTGAGTCTTAAGGTGTGCAGCGCTCATAATCAAGAAACTAAAGCCTTTAAGATGGTTGATATTGATAATATACTGCTTGTAGATGGTTTGATTACTGAGGATGAAGCTAAGAGTATCAATTACAATAAAGAAATCACGAAGATGAGAATGCAATAAATTTGCTTTGTTTTTTAACAGCAGAGTTCTCTAATATTTAGGCATATAATTGGATTAGTATCAATTTATGGTTTTAGTCATAATATATAGTAATATTTATTTTCATGGAGGATATTCATGTATAGAGATGAGCAGATATGCGATAATATGGTGCGGCGATATGAGAATGGTGTTTCAGTAAAAAAGGAATTTACTATAGAAGAAGCAATATGGATTGCTAAACAATTAAATACAAGATTTAATAAGTTCGATATAGAACAATTTAGGGATGGATTAAATGTTGAATTAGAACATGGGAATATTGATCCTTCAACTAATGTTACCAATGATGATCCTATTCTTACTGGGAAGATAGCTCTTGCTCATTTAAATGAGTTTTCGGATTATTATGTAAGGTTGGGTAAAATGGAGGAAAAGGCAGAAAAACATTGGAATAAAAAATAAGGAGCTAACTTGAGGTTAGCTCCTTATATCTTATCTGTAAGATAGGTCGTAAATATTTGTATTTATTTTAAGATCATTTAATTTCAACAACAGTACTTTTATCTACAATGTTCCACCAAGTGTTCCCAGGATTTAGTGGTAATTCAGTACCTGCTTCATCAGTTAGAAGAGTTTGAGAATTTGAATCCTTTTTTGACCAGTGCATCTTTACTGACTTTCCATTACTAATTACATAACCGTCCCCTTGACCTACAAGGTCAATGTCTAGTCGATATCCATCTGCCTGTAGTTTCATCGAGGTGAATTGTACCACTATATTTTTAGTGGTTAGTGGAGTATTATCCTCTTTATTAATTGCAGACTTTGAAGCCATGCTTTTAAGATAAAGCCCATTCTCATAAGTGTAACGAGTGCTGTAGGATTTATTTATTTTTAAAAGTACATCTGTAGTGGAAGTTAATTTATCGCTATCCCAATATACCTTGTCAAATTTCAATTTAACAGTGGGCTCCTTTATATAATTTTTTGTTTTAATAAGCTCTATTAATTTTTCAGTAGAGGTATAAAGGTTATGTGGGGCTTTTCTTTCGTTATCTCTCGAGTAAGTAGAAGCGTAGGCGAATTCATTCAAACTCATTAAGTTTTCATTTTTTATTTCTGTAAGAGCTTCTGCACTACCACCACAATGAGCAAAGGGGAGGTTATATTCTTTAGAAATATCTAAGAAATACGGCCTTGCGCTTCTAATTGGTCCGATTTTTTCAGAGGTATTCTTTTGGAACAATGCAACGAATCTAGTTATGCCACCTTCAGCCACAGTTTCATAAATTATATCCGCAGCATTTAAACCCGATTGAGGCCTTGCAGCCGCGGAGTTTTCAACTATGGCAAGAAAAGCTATGTTATCCAATGATTCTTTTTCGACCTCTTCACCAGTGTAGGGAGAGTAGTATTTTTGTGGAGGTTCTACAGGAATTTCTGTGACCTCAGGTTTTGGGTCACTTGGAGTAACAATAGGTTCGTCTTTTTTACTACACCCTGCAGCAAGAAAGCTAATTAAGATAATTATACATAATAGTATCCTGGATTTATTTTTCAAATCAAACATCTCCTTAATAATAGAAAAAATAGCAACACAATCTTGTATATGCTATTAATATAAGTTTTATACTTTTAAATTGTAATTAGAATTTATATTTAATTATTTTTTTGGTTATAATTTTCCAGCCATCGTGGCTAAGACTTCTGCTGATTTGTTTAACTCTTTTACAGCTTGAACGATTTGCATTAGTGATTGTTCTTGTTTTTGTGATGAGTTCATAGAAATTTCAATGTTATTTTCTACTCTTTTAACTGAATCTTTAATACTACCTAATATTTCATTAATTTGTGTTATAGAGGTCGCACTTGATACTGAAAGCTTTCTAATTTCAGCGGCTACAACAGAAAATCCTCTTCCTACATCCCCAGCTCTTGATGCTTCAATGGCGGCATTTAATCCAAGAAGATTTGTCTGTTTTGCTATATTATTTATAAACGATATAATCTTATCTGTATTGTCACATTCTTTGGAGGTGACGCCTACTTCGCACACTACCTTTTTATTTGTCTCTTTAATACTTTTTATATCTATATCAATTTCATTTGCAACTTTTAATATAGATGCTGTTGCTTTTGATAGATCCGTAGACATTTTAGTTATCTTGACGCTAGTTTCTAAGTTCCGGCCATAAGACACGGCCCCGACTACTTTTCCGTTGTCATCCTTTATGGGGATTGCAACTACTCTAATACTTATTCCGTCATTGTATGCTTCAACATTAAACTTTTTTACTTCTCCAGTATCCATTACTTCTCTTAGCGCTTCTCCTTTTGGAATTACTGTTCCTACTTGTGAGTATGCGGACATGTTCTTACTCTCAACAAATTTAATGAACTTGTCTCTATCTGTTAATGTAAATGAAATTTCATCCTCGAAAAATAATGGTAACTGATCAAGAATACTCTCGAAACTTGCTATTAGACTATGGTTGTCATCTTTATTAGTATTGCTTATCACGTCGAATCCCCCCCTGAAAATGATCTTTGATTGAGTTATCATTCCTCTCTTTTATTCTACATAACATTGAATAATCCTCTATAAAAAGCGAGATGTCATAAAAATTTACATGATATTGTAACAAAACAAATGGGACAGAATATTATAAGAGTGAAATATTGTTTTGGAGGTACTTATGTACGATAACCCTTGTAATCATTGCGAAAATCTTAAGCACTGTATGTCAATGATGGATATGACGATGAATAATATGCCAATGATGAAAATGCCTATGCCACAGGTAGATGATAATAATGATTTAAAAATGTTGTACCCAGAGATGTATATAAAAATTTATCCCATGGTAGCGCACCATTGTGATATGATGGTGGCAATGTATGGCACAATGTATTGTCCTAGTAAGGACGAAATGGATCATATTAGTGAACAACTATGTGACAAGTACGAAGAAAATCATAGGTATGACTATGACTATGAGGATGATGATTATGAAAATAATAATTTAATGAACGATAATGATATGAGACAAAGACGCCGCCGTAGACGTCGCCCTAACAGAAGAAATACAATTCGAGATTTGATTAAAATCCTACTTATTGGAGAGTTAACAGGAAGACGCGGTCGTTCACCGATATACAATTATGGTTATTAGGAAATTGTAATTTCATGTAATTTTCAATACATGTTAAATTCCTTCAATCGAGTGGTTTGAGGGACTTTTAACTTACAAATAAAAGTTCATAAATTAAATTATCTTTACTTAAATACCTGAAAAGTTTAAAATTAATATAAATAAATTTTAAAATATCATTTGAGGATGGGGGCGTAAAATTTGAATTCAATATTAAAAGATATA
>JANZQE010000354.1:0-2704 GCA_038040705.1 Clostridium sp.
CCAAGTTTATCAATATAACCAATTCTTTTTCCTATTTCAACTCTTGCAATTCCATCAGTAAATTCATAGGCTTCTTCAAAAACTGCATCTATTACTATTTTACCAGTAGAATCTATGTAACCCCATTTTTCACCTATTTGAACGGCTATTAAACCTTCACTTATAATATCTACATCATCAAATATAGTAGGTATTATAATACTGCCACTTTTATCAATGAACCCGTATTTTTCATTGTTAGAAATCACAGCGATTCCATTATAAAAGCCATCTGCCCATTGAAAGCTAGGTTTTATAACAATATCTCCCTTGTCATCTATGAATCCGTATTTTCCTCTCATTTCAACTGGTGCTAATCCCTCATTGAATTCCCCTGCCACAGTGTAATGAAGTGGTATAATGTTTTCACCTAGCATATTTATGTATCCATACTTACCCTTAGTACAAATGGGCGCTATGCCACCTTTAAACGCGTAAGCATAGTCGTAACTAGCATCTATTATAACCTTCCCATCTTTATCTATATAAGCTATTTTACCGCCTATTTGAACTGCTGCAAGCCCTTCGCTAAAATCCTGAGCATCTAGAAATTTCGCTTTAACTACTTCAGTACCGACCTTATCGATATATCCCCACATATATCCACTTTTCACTGCTGCTCTTCCTTCAATAAAGAAATTAGCTTCTTCATATTTGGGTTTCACAATAAGGTTTCCTCTCATTTCAATATACCCACTCAGTCCTTCTAATTTTACTTCTGCAAGGCCTTCGCTAAACTGCTGAACATCATCATACACAGGTTCAATTACAAACTCACCAGTCTTATTTATAAAGCCAAACTTATCTTCTATACTAGCTATTGCAAGCTCGCCGCAAAACTCCTCTGCATAATCAAATTTAGTTTCTATTACTATGTTTCCTTCCCTATCTATATACCCGTATTTCTTTTTTAGTTTAACAGGATATAAGTTTTTATCAGTATTCATAACTATAACTTCCTTTCTTTTATTAATATATCTACACAATAATGCTTACAGGAGTTTAATACTAACAGGGCAATGATCAGATCCTACAACCTCATTTAAAATATTAGCACGCTCTATTTTGCATAATAAATCCTGAGTTACAAAGAAATAATTAATATACATTTATTTTATAGGTTTAAACTAACTATACATTTATTATTTAATATCTGCAATCCAATATCTAAATATCCTAATAATAATATATCATATTGTTGAATATTATTTACCAAATGATAAAAGCACCTAAATAAATCAGGTGCTTTACTCAAAATAAATTTTACTATATTTTAAATCTACTGATACTTTCTCTTAAATTTTCAGCAAGAGCGTTTAAATTTTCCGCAGCACTTACTATTTCCTGAAGTCCGGCAGCTTGTTCTTCTGTAGAAGCACTTACCTCTTCCGATGTTGCTGCTGTTTCTTGTGATACAGATGCTGCATTTTCAATCTTTTCACTTACTTTATCTTTGTAACTACTTATTTCTTTCAAAGCGTTATCTACACTATTCATATCATTTTGAAGTAATTCCATTGCGCCTTCAATCTTCTTGAATGTATCATTAGTTGTTTGAACACTTTTACCAGTTTTAGTGTCTAATTCTTTAGAATATATTATTTGCTCCAGTACCCCATTGACACTTGTCTTTATTACGTTTATTACCTTATCAATTTCAGAAGCTGAAACCGAAGATTGCTCTGCAAGTTTTCTTACCTCATCTGCAACAACTGCAAAGCCTCTTCCTGCTTCTCCTGCTCTTGCTGCTTCTATACTAGCATTTAAGGCTAATAGATTTGTTTGCTCCGTTATTGCTTTTATAGTATCAGTTATTGCGCTAATTTTATTTGAATTTTCAGCTAAAATTTCTACCTTCTTAGCTACTTCATCATTAGCCTTAGTGTTTTCTTCAAATACGCTTCTTAAATTATTAACAACAATAATTCCTTCTTCAGTTGAGTGTTTAACCACTAAAGATGCTTTAATCATATTTTTGGCATTAATAGTAGTTTTATTTACTTCTTCTCCGAGTGTGTTGGAATAATTAACACTATCCTCTAGAATTTGAGACTGCTCATTTGCACCTTGTGCAATTTGCTGTACTGCTCTTGCAACTTCATCCCCCACAGCATTTGATTCCTGAGTGGTGGCCGCTAAAGACTCTGCTGAATCCTTAACTTTATTTGAACTCTCTACAACATTTCCTAAAACAATAACCATATCCTCTATCATATTATTTACCGAATTAATAATTTGTTGTATTTCTAGACTAGCGCTTTTATTTTGATTCACTCTTTGAGTAAAATCGCCATCCTTAATTTTAGCTAAAACATTAGTTAACTTTTCCATCGGCTTAGTTATTTTAGCTGAAAATAATGTTCCAACTACTATTACAAATATAAGTGATAATATTAAAACTATAATGGGTATTTTTAATCCTTCTATTATCTTTGCTGCTTGTTCTGCTAAAGGAATAAATCCTACTGTAGTTAAACTAGTTTTTTCATCTGTAGCCTTATAAATTAAATATTTTTTTCCATTCACATTTAACGTAAGTTTATTTTCTGCAGAGTCCATAATATTATTTATCCAAGATTCTTCTTTTGAATTTTTCCCTAATAATTGTTTGTCTTTGTGTGCTATAATTGTCCCCGTACTGTCTAGTACAGCAGAGAAACCATCA
>JANZQE010000355.1:0-2533 GCA_038040705.1 Clostridium sp.
CTATTTCGGAAGTTACATTTATAAATGATTTCATTTAAGTGCCTCCTATATCGGTTTTTGTTTATACCATCATTATAGGGTATAAGATTTCATAATTAAAACCTCATATTTGGCTGTAAATATATATATATCTTGCTCACGAGTATTGATATCAATTTAACAATAGGTTTACTCTTCAAAGGTATGATTTACCGAGTAATACTACATATGTATATGTTTGAATTTTATAATTTACGGATTCATTGTATATATATTCACAATCCTTTAATTTGTTATGCATAATGATAAAAACAAGGCATAAATATCCAACTAAACTTTTTTTTCATATTCATACCTAAAAATGTATAAAATAATCCATCTAAAAGGTAGGTAGCTCCTAAATGGTTAATTATTATATTAAGCATTGTACATAATAATTCATTTAATTCCATTATATCCAATTAAAATTTACGTCAATTTTATTAATTTACATTTTGTTCATAAATTTTCAATATCCGTATTGTTCCTCTTTTAATATTATTAAGGGTTACAACAACGGATAAATCGTTGAAGTAATCCTTAATTAATTTTTTTGATTATTTTTCTTCCATGGGTGACAAAGCCACCAAATCTTCTACTACATTCTTTTTATTTTTTGATATAAGTTTAAAAGAAATTTGTGAAGCTGCAAACTTTGCATTGATTTTAGCATCTTCAGCAGTATCACCTGTTGCTATAACATATGCATATCTGTTTCCCATGGATAGAGGGGGTGAAAGTAGGCTTCCTTTTCTTGGTTTTATATAAACTTTTTTCACACCAGGGGCTTTTAAAGATTTATTTCTACCAGTAACTCTTTCGAGTATTCCTGGTTCTGATACAGTCACATATTGAGCAAACACATTACTTGTATATTCGGGTTTAAGATTAGGTTTTTGGCCAATCAGTATTTTTAGGGTTTCTTTTACTAAGTTTATGCCAAGACCTGCTTTAACTAAATCATTCATTCCACCACCAGAGATTCTAGGGTTGATTTCAACAAGCTTCCAATGCTCTTTTACCAGTCGCATTTCTAAGTGACAAGGTCCATATTTTAGTCCATGTTTACTTATAATAGTTTCCACTGCACTCTTTAGCTTATTATAAGAATCATCTTCTGGATGAGTTAAAAGTTCATATCCTGTAATGATGAATCTTTTACCAAATGTAATTTCTTGTTTGAAAATTGCTATAATGTTAAGATTCCCCTCATTAACAATAGTTTCTACTAAATATTGAGGACCATCTAAATATTCTTCAATTAATATTGGTTCCCCTGGATATTTTTCAAACAGCTTATTTCTATTGTGATTGAATTCTTCATAGCTAGTGATTTTTAAAACATCTTTTGAACCTGTGGATTTAGGTGATTTCATAATGAATGGTAGAAATTTCATAATTTCAATTTTAGAGGGTATTGATCCTTCAGATAACATAACAAAACCAGGAGCATAAGAAGTACCAGAAAGAACCTCTCTAGAAGAGATTTTGTTCAGCATTGTTCTAATAGCATCAGTAGTAAAATGATTTAATCCAAATTCTTCAGACAGTAAAGCTGCAGTGTAACAATGAATATCTACAAAACTAGCAATTGCCAAAAGATCAAGAGCTTTTACAACCAGGCTTCTTATAGCTTTTCTAATTTCTTCAATGTTATCTAAATCGCATAAAAGCATAAGGTGAACGTCTGGGAACTCTGTACGTTGCTTAAGGAGATTTTTTCTATCAGTTAGAAGTACAGTATAGTATCCTAGTTCATCTGCTGCCTTAATTGCTTCACGACTAGATCCTGATTTTTGAGTTCCTATAAATACAATTGTCTTCATCTAAATAACTCCTTTATATATATATAGTTATTCATTAGTTTATTTTGTAATAATCACATAGAAAACGTACGGTTTCATACATATCCAAACGACTAGCACCTTTTACTAGAATTGTTGTTCCAGGTTCTATCATATTTACTATTTCACGATGCATTACCTTTCTATATAATGGAGTCTTATGACTAACTTTATCTGCTGGAAAACCTGCTGCTACTGCCCCAATTCCTATATTTCTAGAAATGTTTCCATAGGTATAAAGAAAGTCAATGCCTTTAGATGCAACATACACCCCAAGTTCTTTGTGATATTCATCAATTTTATCACCTAATTCAGGCATGCTCCCTAGAATAGCTATTTTCTTACTCTTTCCTATGGCTGATAGCACATCTAATGCAGCTCTCATAGCAGGTGGATGAGCATGAACAGTATCGTCGATAACAGTTATTCCGTTTTGCAATCTATGAATATTTAATCTATGCTCAGGAATTTTAGCATTTTTAAGTCCATTTTGCATATCAAGTGGAGAAAATCCTAGTTGATGTGCTACCCCTATTGCAAATAGAGAATTATACACATTGTGTTGTCCGAGCATAGGACAAACAAATGAATGAACTTCCCCATCTAAATTCACATTAAAGGTCATTCCATCAAGGGTATATTCTACGTTTGTTCCACGATAATCTGAATTC
>JANZQE010000356.1:0-4283 GCA_038040705.1 Clostridium sp.
TAGCTCTTGCATATGCACCCAATAGTTGAGGTCCAAACTCACCAATTAGGCTTGCAAAATAAGCACCTAGACCAATTGGAGCATACCACATAATAATACCAACAAGTTTCATCATAACTTTGTTCATAGCATCTAAACCCCTAGCTATAATGTTGTTTTCACCACCAAGAGAACTAACGCAATAACCAAATATAATTGAGAATACAATAAGTGGCAACATATTAGAGCGAGAAAGTAGTCCACTAAAATCATTTACGGTTAGTGCCTTAACAATTTGTTCTGAAAATTTGACTGTTTCTAGCTCCATAGTAGTATCTAATGCTAAATTAGCACCAGCCGCAGGAGGAAATACCTTAACAATAATAAGAATGATAAAGCCTGCAATAACTCCTGTAACAATGAAGGTAAGGAACATGTTACTTACAATGTTCCCAAGCCTTTTCATATTCACCATATTTCCTACTGCACTAGCTATGGTAACAAATACTAAAGGGGTTACAACAGTAAACATTAAATTAAGAAAAACATCTCCAAAAGGCTTAAGTACTATAGCTTTTTCACCAAAAATAATACCAATGATACTACCTATTACAATAGATAAAAGTAAAACAATAGGAAAACGATAGTTTTTCCATACGCTTTGTTTGGTTGTTTTCATTTTAATACTCCTTTCATTATTTAGTATTGTTTAGCATTTATATATAAAATATTAGAACCACGGATAGTAATAAATATTCTATAATTACTTAAAAGGTTAGAATCTATAATGTATACTCTAAATCTTCATCCATTATTTTTCCAATTGCAATAATATTGGTATCCCCTATTAAAAATAACTTTTGTACACTATCCCCTGTTTTTTCCATCTCTATGGATAATTCTCCTCCAGGTGATACAATTTTCACTTTGTTACCCTTTAAATATCCTTTTAGTACAAGAGCAACTGCAGTTGACCCAGAGCCTGTTCCACATGCCAATGTGAAATCTTCAACTCCTCTTTCATATGTTTTTAAAATTGCGGTTGTATCGTCTAAAATATCAAAAAAGTTTACATTTGCTCCTTTAGGAAAATCCTTATGAAATCTTATTTTTCTCCCAATATCAAATATTTCACTTTCCTGCGTGTTTTGAAGACCTGGATATTTTACAACAGCATGGGGGATTCCCGGATTCCCAAGTTCTACATATGAACACTCATATTTTTTACCATCAATTTCAACATCAGAATCAAGTTTAATTTTTTCTGGACTATTAAGCTGAACTTTTACAAGTCTACCTTTTATTATTTCTGCTGATACTATACCTGCCAATGTTTCAAACTTCATTTTTTCCCCTGCAATATTATTCATATATGCATATCTAGCAATGCATCTTGCACCATTACCACACATCTCACCAATACTACCATCAGAATTATAAAAACGCATTTTAAAATCAGCATCACCCTGCGCAGCATCAACTACTATAAAACCATCTGCACCTAAGGATACTTTCCTCTCACATAACTTTGCAGCTATGCTAGGGATCTTATTTAGCGGCAATTTAAGTTTCATATTATTTACTATTATAAAGTCATTACCTGCTCCTTGAATTTTAGTGAATTCCATAGTTTCCTCCTCGAAATATCTCTATTAATATAATATTCTATTTTAAATCTTATTAGTCATATTATCTTCAAAAATCTATAGTTTTATTTAATCGCCTGCCTAATATCTTCTATAATATCTTCCACATTCTCTATTCCCACAGAAAGTCTAATTAATCCAGGTTCAATTCCAGCCTCTGAAAGCTGTTTGTCATTCATTTGCCTATGGGTTGAGCTTGCAGGATGTAATACTAAGGTTCTTACATCTGCCACATGTACAACTATTGAGGCAAGTTGTAATTTGTCCATAAATTTCACAGCTGCTTCTCTTCCACCCTTTATAATAAAGGAAATAACTCCACTAGACCCCTTAGGTAAATATTTTTTTGCTAGTGCGTTATATTTATCCCCTGCTAGTGAAGGGTAACTAACAGATTGTACATTTTCTAAGCCTTCAAGGAAGGTTGCTACTTTTAAAGCATTTTCAGAATGTCTTTCCATCCTAAGATGTAAAGTCTCCATACCAAAGTTTGTTAAAAAAGCATTGTTTGGACTCATGCAATTCCCCATATCTCTCATAATTTGAACTCTAGCTTTAGCAATATAGGCCGCTTTTCCAAAAGCTTCTGTATAAATTAGACCATGATAAGAGGGATCAGGCTGCGTAAACTCAGGAAATTTACCCTTTGTCCAGTCAAAATTACCCGAATCTACTATTACTCCTCCTACACTAGAAGCATGCCCGTCCATATATTTTGTAGTAGAATGTACCACTATATCTGCACCAAACTCAAAAGGTCTGCAAAGTATTGGCGTAGCAAAGGTACTATCAATTATAAGAGGTACTCCATTCTTATGCGCAAGGCGTGCAAACTTCTCTATATCAAGCACACTAATTTTAGGGTTTGCAATTGTCTCCCCGAAAATTGCTTTGGTATTAGTTTTAAATGCCTTCTGAATCTCCTCTTCATCACTGTCAGGGTCTACAAATGTTACCTCAATTCCCATTTTTTTAATAGTCATTGCAAGCAAATTAAATGTTCCACCATATATTGAGTTTGACGAAACTACATGGTCTCCATTTTGACAAATATTTAATATTGAAATTAGTGTTGCTGATTGCCCTGACGATGTGCATAATGCACCTACTCCACCTTCAAGTGCAGCAATTTTGTTTTCCAAACATTCTACTGTTGGATTACTAATTCTAGAATACATATGTCCAGCTTCCTGTAAATCAAATAACTTAGCTACCTGTTCTGTAGATTTGTATCTGTAGGTAGTGCTCTGGCATATTGGCAAAACATGTGGCTCGCCATTGCCCGGTTTATAGCCTTCCTGTAAACATTTAGTTTCAATTTTCCATGAATTCACTTACTACACCTCTTTTTTAATATTATATACATTATTACCTATTTTTCTTCTATTTTCAAGTGTAAATATCCATTAATTTAGTTTACTATAATTTATCTTTCCCTACCCATTTCCCTATATTTGTACTGGTTTGAACCCATTATAAAGTAGCGCTATTTGAGCTCTCATTACCTCACTCAGCATTTCTAAAGCAATAGGCTCTTGCATTAAAGCACCCATGAATTGCATTAATACTACCGAATATATATTAAAAGACAATATTTCAGTATTTACATTAGAGTCAATTAGTCCCTTTTCTATGTATCCATTTAAAAGAGCTTTAACCTGATTCATTAATTTATAATCCAATTTAATTAACTTTCCAAAATTAGATTCATCATACTGTTGTGAAAAAATCACAGATAAAAGATCTCTAAACAAATTTTGCGGCATGGATAAAAAAAGTCCTTGCATATAAATTTTTAGTAATTCCACCAATGTTTCTACTACATCGCTACTTGGATTCTCAATAAGTTTTTCGGCCTCTATATATATATCATCAGTTTTATCTGTTAGAATAAGCAGTAATAGGTCACCTTTAGACTTAACGTAGTTGTAAAGAGTACCAACACCAACCTCTGCTTTTTCAGCTATTTCTTCCATAGTAGTTTCATTAAAACCTTTGGAAGTAAATAACTCCAGTGAGGCTTTTATTATACGGTATTCTTTTTCTTTTTTTTGTTTTTCTCTAAGTCCAGCCATTAAAGCACCTCACATAATTTATAAAATTTCTAATATGTATATTTTAGCATACATCTAGTATAAAACAATATTATATATTTTACTTGATATATCTTACAATTGACAAAAGATTTCATTAGATTTACAATGTGAATGTACTGCAAATATGAACGCACTACAAAATAATTTTATTTAGTCAGGGGGAATATTATGTTTATCGAAGTTAACAATGTAGACAAATCTTATAAAACAAGCGATGTTGCCTTTAAGGCATTAAAGAACGTGAATTTAAGTATTGATAAAGGTGAAATTGTAGTAATACTCGGGCCTTCCGGTTCAGGTAAATCTACACTACTTAATATAATTGGTGGAATCGACCATGTAGACTCCGGAAATGTCATTGTAGATGGAGTGGATATAATTAAATTAAATGATAATAAATTAACCCAGTATAGAAGAAATTCCTTAGGTTTTATATTTCAATTTTATAATCTAGTACCTAACTTAACCGTATATGAAAATGTGGAAGTTGCTACTAATATAAGTAAACATCCACTAAAAATAGATGATGTATTAGCTTCAGTAGGTATGAGTGAGTTTAAAA
>JANZQE010000357.1:0-12124 GCA_038040705.1 Clostridium sp.
AGTTGAAACAATCTGTTTCTCTAAGGCAAATGCAATCTTCATCGCCTCGTAGAGACTTAAAGAAATATAGACATATTTGTAGAATAATAGTATAATATAAGCTCAGTACTTATCTTAACCTTTTGGAGGAAATCTTATGAAATTATCAAAAACAAGTCCTGTATATTATATTATTATTTCAAGCTGTATTAATTGTTTTATAGCATTTATATGGTTGTTTTTATACACTGAAAAAATTAAACTAAGTTATGTTACTGTGATATTTATAATTACATTGTTGTTAATTATAAATATCACAGCATTAGTAATAGCAATAACTAATAAGAATTCCATAAAAGAACGAGAATATAAACTTGAAATGTATGAAGCAATTATAGAAGCCTCCCCTAACGCTATTCTTATTCATAGAAAGTTTAAATTCATTTATGCAAATAGCAAAGTAACAGAACTTTTCGATTTAGAAGATCCTTCTTCCCTAATAGGGAAGTCAGTGGAAGATATCGTTAATTTAAATAAAGATGTAATAGGGCCTGCAAGACTCGAACATGCCCTTAATGCAACGGAATTCGAACCATTAGTAGAAGAAGTGCTTTTCAAGAAAAATGGACAAAGGATTGAACTAGAAATACTTTCAACACCAATTAAAATAAATAACACAATATGTGTATTGAATTTGTGTAAAAACATTACTGAAAAAAAACGAATAGCAGAATTAGAAAAAAAGATTGAACTCGAACAGAAAAAATTGAGAGCCAGTATAGAACTGGATAAATTAAAGGAAGAATTTTTCGCAAATTTATCTCATGAACTTAGAACACCTTTAACCATAATTTTAGGAACTATACAACTACTTGAAATAAACTCTAAATCACAAGAGAGTGACTTAGATAAAATTTATAAAGTAATTAAGCAAAATTGTTACAGATTATTAAAATTAGTTAATAATTTATTAGATATTACAAAAATAGATGCTGGATATTTTAGTATACGTACTGATAAGTATAATATAATATCTATAGTCGAGAATAGTACTCTTTCGGTTATAAATTATGTAGAAAGTAATGGGCTTAACATTATTTTTGATACAAATATAGAAGAGAAAATAATCAGTTGTGATATAGATAGTATAGAAAGAATTATGTTGAATTTATTATCAAATGCTATAAAATTTACACCAAAAGGCGGTACCATATTTGTTAATGTTATTGTTGAAGATAATAGCGTAAAGATTTCAGTAAGGGACACTGGAATAGGCATTAAAGAAGAACATCTTGATTTGATATTTGACAGATTTAGGCAAGTGGATAAATCCTTTACTAGAAATCATGAAGGCAGTGGCATAGGATTATCACTAGTTAAATCGCTAGTTGAAATGAATGGAGGAACCATATCTTTACTCAGTGAGTATGGGAAAGGCAGTGAATTCACACTAGAATTTATTACGGAAAATGTAGAAATAAGTCAAGATTTAGATAAAACTATAGAAACTGAAAAATTTATAAGTGAGAAAATTAATATAGAGCTTTCTGACATATTGGAAAAAATTTAAATTATTTTATATTATAGATTTTATTTGTTTTTATAATAAAAGATCGCCATCTGAGTTCGGTCACGAAGATTAAGCTTTTCTAGAATAGCACTAATATAATTTCTTATAGTACCTTCGCTTAAGAATAGTTTCTCAGAAATTTCTTTATTGTTGAGTCCGCTAGCCACTTGGACTATAATTTCAAATTCTTTTTCGTTTATATCAAAATCTGAGAATTTCAGTTTACTGTTTTTTGTGATCAAAGATGGAATTTTGGTTATTATTTCATCACCGAAGACTGTTTGACCCATTTGTACTGCTTTTAGGCAAGTGACTATGCTTTCAAAATTTTGTTTTAAAAGATAACCTTTAGCTCCAATATTTAAAGCTTTAATAATGTATTCATCATCCAAAAATGTAGTTAGAAATAATATTTTTGAATCCTTGTGATTTTTTAGAATTATTTCCGCTCCACTAAGACCTGTCATTGTATCCATTCGTATATCCATTAGTAGTATGTCAGGTTTTAGTTTTTCATATAGTTCTACTGCCATCTTACCGTTATAGCCTAGTGCAACCACTTCTATATCCGCATCTTCTTCTAATATGACTTTTAAAGAGACACAAACTAATTTGTCATCATCTATAATTAAAACCCTCATTCTATAGCCTCCTTTGGAATAGATATAAATATTTTGAACCCATTATCAGTGTTTATATTAACATTACCCTTAAGAGCGGCAACTCTATCTAGTATATTCCTAATGCCTATACCATTTTCAGTGTTAAAGTTTTTCACAACTCCATTGTCTTCAATAATCAGTTGATAAAAACTCGGGTGCTCATTAATAGTTATTGTAACATCTGTGGCATTAGAATGTTTAATTATGTTAGATGTAGCTTCCTTAACTATGGATACAAATGAATATTTCACTTTTTTACAAGGATTTTCACTAATGTCATAATTAAGTTTTATAGGGCAGAAGGTGAACTCTTTTGTGATAGCATAGATTTGACCATATAGGTCTATAGAATCATCATGAAGATCATGTACGCTTGTCCTAACACTATCCATGCCCTGTGATATTGTATTCTTAACTCCAACAAGGCCTTCTTTCATATTAGAATCCTTATTAATAACTATTAAGGCGCCAATTTGCAAAAGACAGCGTGACAAAATATGACCTAGGTTATCGTGAATTTCTCTTGCTATTCTATTTCTCTCACTTAACGTGGCAAGATTTATTTCATAATCTTTACTGGATATTAGGCTAGCATTTTGCTCTTCAAGTAGCGAAGATAGCTCCGATGACTTATCTCTAAAATTAATGTACTCAAATTTAAGCTTTGAGGTGGAACTAGTGCGTATCTTTAAGAGTATAGTCAAAGCCATAAATGAACAGGTAATTAAAATACTTATATCATCTACATATCCCATACTACTTATAATTGGTATCATGGCAAATAAATGTATATAATAGTGTTTAGTTAATATCACATCATAAAAAATTAGTGGAAGAAATATTAAGAATTCCTTTGTAAAAACACATAATATTCCATAAATAATAAAGGAAATCATATGAAAATCAGTTCTTTCAAAATAGCTATTAAGGCTACTTATGGTTAATGCTAAAATTACTGGGATAATCCATAATCCATGAGCTAATTCTAATAAATAGATATTTGTACAGCAAAGGAAAATAACTGATTTATCTACAATTTTGTGCATTAAATCCTCCTTCTAAACTTTTTATATTATTCCTTATGCAATGATACAATATTACATTTGTCACTATAAATAATGATTATATACACTTACAAATCATACCATAAAAACGTACTATATATCTATAGACAAGATTCATTAAATTAATATTGTGTGAAAGGTTGGGAGAATTTTATGATAGTAAAAGTTAATAATTTAGTAAAAAGGTACAATGAGCTTTTAGCATTAGATCATTTAAATTTAGAAGTTAAAGAAGGTGAAATTTTCGGACTCCTAGGGCCGAACGGTTCAGGTAAATCTACCGCAATAAATTGTATACTATCACTACTAAAATATGATAAGGGTGAAATAAGTATTTTCGGAAGGGCCATGGCACCTGATGCTTACGATATTAAAAAAGATATTGGAGTTGTTATGCAAGATGTGGCTGTTTTTGAGGAATTAACAGTATATGAGAATATAGATTATTTTTGTGGACTCTATATAACTGATAAGCACAAGAGAAAATCACTTGTAGAAGAAGCTATAGATTTCGTTGCACTAAATGACTTTAAAAAGTTTTATCCGAGGAAATTAAGTGGCGGTCTTTTGCGAAGGCTGAATATAGCTTGTGGTATAGCTCATAAACCGAGGCTCCTAATCCTTGATGAGCCAACTGTAGCAGTAGACCCTCAAAGTAGAAATAATATTCTATCTGGGATTAAAAAACTAAATCAAAATGGAACAACGATTATATACACCACTCATTATATGGAGGAAGTGGAGCAGCTTTGTGATCGAATAGCCATACTAGACAAAGGTAAAACTGTGGCTCTTGGAACAAAAGAGGAATTAAAAGCTATGATTAAAATCGGGGAGAAAATCACTGTAGAGATATTTAATTTATCTCCTATTATAATAGATAAGGTAAGAGAATTATCCACGGTAGATAAAGCCGAATATAGAGAGAACACTCTAGTGATTAGGTCTATAAAGGGTAAAAATAATATAGTTAAAGTTATAGAATTTTTTAATGAGAATAATATTGAATTTGGAAAAATATACTCTGAGTTACCCACTTTAAATGATGTTTTCTTAGAGATTACTGGCAAAGAGCTTAGAGATTAAGGGGGAATAGGTGTGTTTAATCATATATTTACTACAAGGATAAAATGTTTATTAAGAGATAAGCAACTGATTTTTTGGACTTTAATGTTTCCAATTGTCTTGGCCACACTATTTAAGGTAGCTTTTGCTAATCTATCTAGTGATGAGATGTTTAAAACTATAGATATAGCGGTGGTAAATAGTACGTACTATCAGAAAAATGTCGGATTTAAAGGAACTATCGAGCAGGTATCTAAGGATGGCAAAGATAAACTTTTTAATGTGACCAAAACTAATGAGAAAAATGCTGATGAGCTTCTTAAGAATAGTAAGATAGAAGGATATATATATCTAAATCCAGATATAAATCTAGTAGTTAAGTCTTCCGGATTAAATCAAACCGTGATAAAGACTTTCTTAGATAATTACAAAGAGAGCGCTAGTGCCATAACTGCAATATTAAATGCTAATCCAAAAGCAAATCATGCAGATTTAATAAAGGATGTCACAACTTTTAAAGACTATACTAAAGAAATTTCACCATCAAAAGGGAAGCCGAACACAACTCTTAACTATTTTTATGCACTTATTGCCATGGCATGTTTATATGGAGGTTTTTCAGGACTAAAGGAAATTACTGATATACAAGGGGATTTGTCAAAAAGAGCAGCTAGAATTAATATGGCTCCTGTACACAAAATGAAAATGTTTATTTATAGTCTCTGCGCAGCATTTATGATTCAATTTATAACCTTACTTATTGTACTATCATATTTAATTTTCGCCTTAAAGATTGATTTTGGTAATCAACTACCTTTTATTGTACTTCTTTGTTTTGTAGGATGTTCAACAGGCATTTCTTTAGGCACTATGATAGGTGCACTTGTTAAAAAAAGTGAAGGTCTAAAAATCGGAGTTTTAATAGGCACTACTATGACAGGATCTTTTTTAGCAGGACTTATGTATGTAGATATGAAGTATATTGTAGAAAAGAGCATGCCAATATTATCATACATTAACCCAGCGGCACTTATTACAGATGGATTTTACACCTTATATTATTATAATGACCATCAAAGATTTTTTATACATATTTCTATACTATCTCTTTTATCTATAGTATTTTGTTTAACAACCTACTCCATTATAAGGAGGCAAAAATATGCAAGTCTTTAAAGTTTATTTTAAAATCATCAAAGCAAATATGGGACAAATGAGTATATATTTAATAATTTTTTTAGCAATGTCCATCGCAATTGCTGCCTCGCAAGCTCAAAAAAGCGGAGAAAATTTTTCTCAAACTAAGACAAATGTAGCCTTCATTAATTTAGACGAAAACACAACTCTAACAAAAGGATTTAAGGAGTATTTATCAAAATATGCAAACTTTATTGATATTGAAAACAATAAGGAGAAATTACAAGATGCACTGTTTTTCAGAAATGTGGAGTATATAGTAACCATACCTAAAGATTTTACAGAGAATTTTTTACATGGGAACCCTATAGAGCTGCAAAAGACTATAGTACCGAGTTCCACAACTCGAATGTATGTCGATATGGCAATAAATAAATACTTTAATATTGCAACAGTATATGTTAATAATATCCCAGGAATAACAGAAGAAAATCTGGTAAAAGAAGTAGCTAAAGGGACCTCCTTTGAGACAACTGTCCAGTTAAATTACTTTGGAGATAAAAAACAGAATAATTCCTTTGGTGTATCCTACTTTAATTTCCTTGCCTATTCACTATTTTCAATATTAATTCTAGGAGTAAGTTCAATACTAATTGTATTCAATGATAAAAACTTAAAGAGAAGAAACCTATGCTCCCCAATGAAAAATAAATCCTTTAATTTACAACTAATTATGGGAAATCTAGTTTTTGCTCTTGCCGCCTATACGGTTATGGTCGCTTTTGTAATTGTACTTAATAGAGACGATATGATGTCTTATAATGGCTTACTGTTTTGTATTAATGCTCTAGTATTTACTATAGCCGCATTAAGTATAAGTTATCTTGTAGGACTTTTAATAAAAAACAGAAATGCCCAATCTGCAATAACCAATGTCTTGACATTAGGATTTTCCTTCATAAGTGGAGTGTTTGTACCTCAGGCGTTTTTAAGTGATAGTGCCCTGACTATAGCTAGCTTTACTCCTACCTACTGGTATGTAAAAGCCAACAATGTTATAGGTACGCTTTCAAATTTCAGTTTTGATAATCTTTCGGAAGTATTCTCATATATGCTAATAGAACTAGGTTTTGCTATTGCTATTTTCTCAGTAGCTTTAGTCGTAAGTAAACAAAAGAGAGTAACTAATAGTTGACAATAGACCTTCTAAGTTTTAAAATTATATATATCTTATAATTTAGATTTTCTGTCTTATGAGACATATAAAATTAAAACTGTTACCCAATTGCAAAGAATTTTTCTAAGCAAAAGGAGAAGGAGGATATTATTAAATGAAAGAATATTTAGCAAGTGAATTTATAGTAGAAGAAGAAATAAGAGCTTCTATGGCGGAGGGTCTTGAAAAAGTAAAAGATCCCGAAAATGTTAGAAAAATTTTAGATAAAGCTAAAACTTGTGTAGGTCTTACCCACAGAGAAGCTGCAATCCTATTAAATATTGAGGATAAAGACATTCTTGAGGAAATGTATTCAACTGCAAAAATTATAAAAGAAACTATTTATGGCAAGAGAATTGTTTTATTTGCTCCTCTTTATGTAAGTAGTTATTGTGTAAATGGATGTACTTATTGTGGTTATAAATGTTCTAATAATTCCTTTACAAGAAAAAAATTGACTATGGATGAAATTGAAAAGGAAATAATAGTTTTAGAAGGAATGGGACATAAAAGAATAGTTATAGAAGCTGGTGAAGATCTAGCTAATTGTTCTATAGATTACCTCATTGAATGTCTAAATAAAATTTATTCTGTGAAATTTGATAATGGAAGTATAAGAAGAATTAATATAAATATTGCAGCTACAACTGTAGAAAATTATAAAAGATTAAAAGATGCTGACATCGGCACCTATGTTCTATTTCAAGAGACTTATAATAAAGAAATTTATGAGAAATATCATCCTATGGGACCAAAACATAATTACAATTATCACACTACAGCAATGGATAGGGCAATGGAGGCTGGTATTGGCGATGTAGGAATAGGTGTACTATACGGATTATACGATTATCAATATGAAACTATAGGTATGCTAATGCATGCAGAACATTTAGAAGAAGCTTTTGGTGTTGGACCACACACACTTTCAGTTCCTAGGCTTAGAGCTGCAGAAGGCGTTAATATTAAGGATTTCCCACACCTCGTAAATGATGAGAAGTTCAAGAAATTAGTTGCAGTCTTAAGAATGGCAGTTCCATATACAGGAATGATGTTATCAACTAGAGAAGAACCTGGATATAGAGAAGAAGTGCTTGCACTTGGTATTTCACAATTAAGTGCTGGCTCATGCACCGGAGTTGGTGGATACTCTGAAGAACATGGTATCAATAAATCAGATGAGAAGCCACAGTTTGAGGTTGGAGATCACCGTTCACCTATGGAAGTAGTAAAAGAGTTATGTGAAAGTGGATATGTTCCAAGCTATTGTACCGCCTGTTATAGAGAAGGAAGAACAGGGGATAGATTTATGCCTCTTGCTAAGTCTGGACAAATCCATAACATTTGCCAACCTAATGCTCTCTTAACCTTCAAAGAATATCTTTTAGATTATGCTGATGATGAACTAAAAGAACTCGGAGAAAAGGTTATAGAACAAGGACTTAAAGATATTCCAAAGGATGTAGCAAGAAAAGCTGCTATAGAAAAGCTTAAGAGAATTGAAGCTGGAGAAAGAGATTTGAGATTTTAAAAATAGTAAAAAGCACATAATAAGGCTACAATCCTTTAAAAATAACTATTTTAAAGAATTGTAGCCTTATTTATTTATAAAGTTAGTTTCACTTAATGATAAGTCCTAATATAGAAGAAATATAAACCGCTTGCATTGTAGTAACTATTGCACCCTTAACGTCAGCAATATTTACCCCCATACCTTCAATATCGCAACTAGTAAAATCTATTCCTTTAAGGCTTGTGAAATTCATTTGAGACTGATTTAAATTAGTTTCTTTAAATTCAACTTTTACAAATTTTGAATTTTGGAAATCTGAAGAACGTAATTGACACTGTAGAAATGCAACTTGTTTACAATTAGAATAACTAAAAAAAGCAAATTCACCATTGCAATTTTCGAAAACAACATCTCTAAAGGTTGCTTCATTTAAATTAATACCAATAATTTTACAATTAACGAATTCTACTCTATGTAAGGACGCCTCATTAAAGTCTACATTTGATAAATCACAATTTTCGAATCTCACATCCATCATCTCTATACGTCTGAAAGTTATTTTATTAAAAATAACTTTTTTAAATATCAATTGTTTAAAACACACTCTGTCTGCTTCTCTATTTTCTAAGGAACAATCACTAATTGTCCCAAAAGAAAATATACACTCATCCTCAATATTTTCTTTAGAAATGTCTATGATATCTAAATCGCTATCAAATTTAGGCCTTAAGACTTTTGTTTTTATTTGCTTTACTTCCATATTAAACCACCTCCATTTGATCTTAAAGAAAATATTTTAAGATTTTTACTTTTATTTGTATGTTTGCGTAGTATTTTGTAGTTAATTGTCATATGATTGTATAATATATATTATACCATAAATAATCACTTTGAATCTTAGAGTCTAACGCAAGTATGTGAAGTTTTCACTTAAAATATAATAGCTTACTAATGAAAATAGATTTTTTCTGTTTTCATTAGTAAGCTATTAACATCTAGCGGTTGCTACATAAATGAGTTAATAGAAGAAGCTACATTAAAATATTTTTTGCGGACAATGAAAACGTTTTTTATTTAAACCGACAATAAATGTTAGCTTTTTTACTTAATAAAATTTCAAGGGGGAAAATAAAATGATTTTAGAATTAGATATGGTCCAATCGGCGGCCTTAGCAGTTGTAGTTTTATTTATAGGTCAAATGTTAAAAAACAAATTAACGTTCTTGAACAAATACTGTATACCTGCACCAGTAATCGGTGGAGTACTTTTTGCCATTATGACACTCATATTAAAACAAACAGACGTATTGGTTTTTGCATTTGATGTTACACTACAAAAATTCTTTATGACTGCGTTCTTTACAACAATTGGGTTTACAGCAAGCTTTACACTTCTAAAAAAAGGTGGAAAGCAAGTTTTCATTTTTCTAGGAATAGCTGTATTTCTTGTAATTTGTCAAGACATTACAGGTGTGGTATTTGCTAAGATATTCGGCTTAAATCCACTTATAGGACTTTCTACTGGTTCAGTACCTATGGTTGGTGGACATGGAACTGCAGGCGCATTTGGCCCAGTATTTGAAAAGGCAGGCGCTGTAGGAGCAAATACAGTAGCAATGGCTTCAGCTACATTCGGATTAATAATGGGTAGTATGCTTGGTGGTCCAATTGCTAAGAAACTAATTGAAAAACATAAACTTGCACCTTCCATGAATTCGGTTAAGTCTGCAACAGAAGTTGCAGCAACAAAAGAAAATGGTTCTAAAAAATTAATACCTGATAACTTTATGCATGCTACAACTCAGCTTTTTATAGCTATGGGTGTTGGAACAATACTATCTTATTTCTTAGAAAAAACAGGGATTACATTCCCAGCATATATTGGAGCAATGTTTGCAGCTGCAATTATAAGAAACTTATCTGATTCAACAAAGATATTTAAGATTTATGCAGACGAAATTGATATTATAGGAAATGTATCATTATCTATATTCTTATCTATGGCATTAATGGGATTAAAATTATGGCAATTAGCTGATTTAGCATTACCACTTTTAGTTATGATATTAGCTCAAGCAATAATAATTGCACTAGTTGCTTACTTTATAACATTTAATGTAATGGGTAGAGATTATGAAGCAGCAGTAATGTCTGGTGGTACTTGTGGATTCGGTATGGGTGCTACACCAAATGCTATGGCAAATATGGAAGCTCTTACAAAGAACTATGGAGTTGCTCCAAGAGCATTCTTTATCGTACCCCTAGTAGGAAGTTTATTCATAGATTTCTTCAACGCTGGTATTATTACAACCTTTATGAATTTCTTTGGTTAATAGTACATGAGTAAATCTTACGATTATATATTTTAATATTAATAAAGGTATAGACTTAAAAGTCTATACCTTTATTAATATCTTTTATACTTCTTAAGGTGTATATTGTCCTTCTACTTTTACAACAACATTATTTTCAGAATAGATATAACATAACATATTCTCATTCTTACTAGAAATATTTTTAAATTTATTATAAGAAACAGAATGATTATAAACATCATCGTTAAATGGATCTATCCAACATCCTAGAAGATTTAGTGATGCATTATCAGCTATAACATAGCTTTTTCTCTCTTCACTACTATTAACAATATAGTAATCATCATATACAAAGTATTCGCCATTCTCATATTCTGCATCCCCATTTTTTTTAGCTGCTTCAATAGCTTCATTTCCCATCAGAAATTTCACATCGTCAAATTTCAAATATTTCTTGCCCCCTTCTTCATATACCTTAGATATATAACCAATTTGTTTTGATTTTACTATTGGCTCCGCCTTAACAGTTTCTTTATTCTCTTTCTGAATAGAAATTGCTAGTTCAAAGTTTTGTTTTGCTTCATTAACTTTTCCTAAATCTAAATTAGCAGAGCCTTGTCCAATATTTTCACTAATCCTATTAGCTACTACTTTGCTTTTTACAAAATTAGCAGTTAATACTAAAATGACTACTAAAGCTATCATAGCAACGGAAGTTATAACCTTTACTTTGGGTTTATCTAAATTAAAACTCATAAAATTTTCAATCCTCCCTTATAATTCCCTTACTATACTATTCATCAATATCATAATTTATCATATTAACAAAAAATAAAGAAACTGCTAAATTTTATTTAGTAGAGTGCCAAAATTTTCTATTTATTTGCTTTACTTATATTAAAATATTCCTCTAATGTAATCCCATTTAACGCAATTTGATTAGCCACTTCATTTCCGACATATCTTATATGCCAAGGTTCATAATCATATCCAGTAATTTGTTCTTTTCCCTCTGGATAGCGAATTATAAATCCATATTTATAGCAGTTTTCGGCAATCCACTTATAAGCTTTTGTATCCTTAAATCCTTCATCTAAAGTCGTATATTCATCGGAGAGTATATCCATAGCGAGTCCCGTTTGATGTTCACTTTCCCCTGGCTGTGCAACATATTTGTCGGCTTCCTCTTTGCCACTTCTATCTACTTTATCATTGTAAAGTTTTTCTTGGTAATAGTAATCCCTATATCCTGATACCCCAAGTAATATTATATTATCATTTTTAGCAGCATTAAAAAGACGTTCCAATGCTTGTGCTGAATCCTTTTCCATTTTTCTCACATTCGGATCACCATTTGCTATAAATTCTACGTTTGGAATTTTAAATTCTTTTATGTAATTATCTTTTCCTAGCACATTTTCTCTATTTACTAATACTATGTTAGAACTTAACACGCTCACGTCTTCTACTTTATTTTTATTATCTATCTTCTGAATATTTGTTTTTTGAGTGTTTGTTTTTATAGTATTATTATTGACAGCTAAATCAACTTGCTTAACTCCTAACGTACTACAAAGCATTATTAAGACAAAAATACTAAATT
>JANZQE010000358.1:0-2530 GCA_038040705.1 Clostridium sp.
TTAGATTAGTTTCACATAATTCTACAAAAAAAACACATATTAAACTATTCCAAACATCCGGAGTCCAATTAAAATAATTGCACTGTCAGCGAGAATGTGAACGATCCACGAGTTAATAAAGTTTTCTGATTTTGTATCAAGCCAGTTAAATATAAAACCTACTGCTATTAATCCTAGTAGCGCAAGTCCTACTAATTCAATATTAAACCAGGCTTTAAAAATCCCTATATGGTATAGTCCAAATAAGAGTGAAGAATATATGTAAGCAAATTTTTTAGAGTTGTGTTCATAAAGATTTAGGAAGATGAAGCCCCTAAAAAAATATTCCTCTAAAAAGGAATTTCCAAGGGTTATATAAAGTCCTACAAAAATAAAACTAGAGGCAGTAATCTTTGATTTGTTTTGTAGGTCTTCTGATATACTCTGCAAATCTATAACATTCCTAAGTAAATAATAAGCAATTAAAATTATGAAAAAAGACAATATTCCAAACAAACACCCCATTTTTAAATGGTTTTTATCTATATTTTTATAATTCAAAGCTTTTGACTTACTTTGTTTTTTAATAAATTTCATGTAAATGTAAGGAATGAGGATGAAAAACATTATTTTTATTGAAGTTTTTATTACATAACTAACTATTAGTACTTGCTCAACAAAGTACAATAGAATGCATGCGATTAATGAACTTAGTATTATATACCTTCTTTTCATGGCGCCCCCTTTTATTATAAGAATTCTTATAGTGGAACAATTATGTGGTTCCTCTGATAATAAGTTCTGTTTTAAAGTAAACTTGTTTTTTAATAGGCAACTCTCCATTTATTACACCTATTAAAATACTGCAAGCTTTTTTACCCATCATATAAATAGGTTGTGATATTGTTGTAAGCTCAGGTTCTATGACCTCTGATATTTGAATATCATCAAATCCCACAACAGATATATCTTTTGGTATTTTATATCCATTTCTAAGTAAAATTTTCATTCCTCCTAGTGCCATCATATCATTACTATAAAAGATGGCATCTATATCAGCAAAAGTTCTAATTATTTTTTCCGTTGCAAGGATACCCCCTTCAACATTAAAATCACCTTCAAATATATACTTTTTATCATATATACCATAATTCTTCATTGCATCAATATACCCTTCCAATCTTTGCATTGATACTTCTAAATGCTCTCTTCCTTTTACGAAGGCTATTTTACGGTGTCCCAGCTCATATAAATATTTAATACCCTCTTTTACACCCTGTTTGTTTAAGCAAAAGACTCCATAATCATCTTTGTATCCTTCAATATATCTATCAACCAATACAAAGGGAATACCGTTGTTTTTTAATATGGTTATACTTTCATTGCTATTACCACCAGACATGAAAATAATACCATCTATAAGCTTACTTATAAGAAGTTCAATATATTTTTGCTCTTTGTGAATGTCATTATCCGTGTTACATATTATTAAATTATACTCTAATCTCTCTGCCTCATCCTCGATTGCTCTAGCCATTTCTGAGAAAAAAGGATTTGTAATATCTGGAAGTACAATCCCTATAGTACCCGATTTTTTGGTACTAAGGCTTCTAGCAATAGAATTAGGTATATAATTCATTTTCTTAGAAATTTCTAATACCCTTTTTCTGGTTGCATCGCTTATGCTAGCATCTTTTTTATTCATAACCATTGAAACTGTAGCCTTTGAAACCCCAGCCAGTTGTGCTATATCTTTCATTGTCACCTTATTCATAATTTTCCTCCGCTCTTTACTAATCATTAGTTCTTGTTAAACATTAAACATAATTTTAATTTAAATTTATAATTACAATTAAATAAATTATACCAAAATATACTTTACTTTGAAACCTTTATAAATTTATAACCCAGAGGATTCCCCCTGGGTTATAAATTTACATATTTTTAATCATCATTGTGAAATAATATTTAACCTACTATTTTTTTATAAGCATAAGTTCTACTGGGACTTCCTTTTCTACTGTTTCACCTTTGGCAACTTTTACAGCATTTTCTACTGCAACTGCTCCCATTAAATCAGGTTTTTGTGCTATTGTAGCTGCTAAGTCTCCACTTTCCACTGCTGCTTTTGCTTCATCATTACCATCAAAGCCTACAATAATGACATCTTTATTAGCTGTTTTAATTGCTTTAACAGCTCCTAATGCCATTTCATCGTTATGTGCAAATATTGCATCAAAGGCAGGCGTAGCTTGAATAATATTTTCAGTAACGGTTAATCCTTTTTGCCTATCGAAACCTGCTGCTTGACTTGCAACAACTTTACCACCGTCTTTAACATCTACTATATTATGGAATCCTTCACCTCTTTCTCTTGTAGCTGAAGCCCCTGGCACACCTTGTAATTCTACTATATTTCCCATTCCATTTAATTTTTCTAGTATAAATTCTGCTGCCATCTCTCCGCCCTTTATGTTATCAGAAGCAATGTGACTAACAACTTCTCCACCATTTGCTTTTCTATCTACAGTTATAACTTTTATTTTGTTAT
>JANZQE010000359.1:0-5370 GCA_038040705.1 Clostridium sp.
TTTACTGCGCAGGAATAATTATTAGTATCTTTGTAGACTTTTTTATTGGGTGATAGCATAATACAAGTAGTATCAGGTCCTAAATCTAAAAACATATTGGACTTAGCCACTTTTATTTTAAGTTTTTTACGCTTTAAAGATATAATCATATTTTCAAAGGCTTCTGAGGAGGATGTAACTTTTGGAGCGTAAAATTCATCAACCGCAAAGGTTTTGATTATACTTGCCATACCGCCTATGTGATCCTCATGGGGATGGGTTGCAATTACATAGTCAAGTTTAGTGATGTTATTGTTTTTTAGATACTTAATTACCTTTTCTTTTGAATCACTGGTGCCACTATCAATTAATAGGTTTTTATGGTTTACTTGAATAAGGATACAATCACCCTGTCCTACATCAATAAAATGAGTAATTATATTATTTTCTAAATTTATATTAGTTTTTATAGTAGACTTATAATTTATAATTACAAAAGCTAAAATAAAGCCTAACGAAATGAAAATCGCGCTATATTTTAAAAAAAGTTTCTTTTTCATAAGTTTATCTCCCGTATAATATTTGAAGTATATAAATGATTTTGTCCATTATACGAAAATAATATCAATTTTTAGAAAAATAACGGTAATTACAAAATGAAAGGAATACAGATATGAGAACTATATATTTTTATTTATGTCTTACAATTAATTTAATATGGATAAATCTCAAAAAAAAGCAATACAATAAACTAAGAAAACATAAAACTAAGGGAGAGGTAAAAGAGTATTTAACTAACTTAGTTACAAATTGGTCTAATTTTGTACTTAAAATTGCAGGCTTAAAATTAACAGTCATAGGGAAAGAAAATATACCAAATGAACCTTGCGTTTTTGTGGGAAATCACCAAAGTAATTTCGATATACCAGCGGTACTGTGTAATATTAATAGACTCACTGGTGTAATTGCTAAAAAAAACATGGAGAACATACCAATAATGAGCTACTGGATGAGGCAAATACATTGTGTACTTATGGATAGAGAAAATCCTAGAGAGGCATTAAAGGCAATTGCAGAAGGTATTGAAAATTTAAAGGATGGATATTCTATGCTTATATTTCCTGAAGGTACACGAAGTAGAAGCAATAATATGGGCGAATTTAAGAAGGGTAGTATGAGGCTCGCAATAAAGGCAGGAGTACCGATTGTTCCAATAACAATTTATGATACTTATAAAGCAATGGAAGGTAATAATGGGAAAGTTAAAAAGGCAAGTGCTAAGATTATAATAGGTAAACCTATATATACAGATGCTATGTCAAAAGAAGAAAAAGCGAACATAGCAGAAATGGTCAAAAATATAATTCAGAATAATTTAAATCAGGAAAGAATGGGTTAAAAAGTAGCTTTATTAAAAGTATATTTATAACAAATAACAAGTCAGTAACTTAGCTTCTGACTTGTTATTTGTTTTTATTTACCTCATTATTATGGATTTATGACGAGAACTGTAGATTTCAGTCTAGTCATAGCTTCAATACTATATCTTATACCTTGAGTACCCATACCAGAAGATTTTGTTCCTGAGAATGGAAAATGGTCAGGTCCTCTTTCTGGTTTATTATTGATTTGTACGGTACCTACCTCAAGTCTACTCGCAATATTAAAGGCGTCATCTATGTTTTTAGTATAAACAGAAGATTGAAGCCCATATTCCGACTTATTAGCTAAGGTAATAGCCTCCTCAATACTGTTAACTCTGATTACTGGGAGTACAGGTCCAAATGGTTCTTCCCAAGCCAGGCGCATATCTGTAGTAACATTATCAAATAATGTTGGGTAGATTAAATTTTTCTCTCGTTTATTTCCGCATAATAGTGTAGCACCTTTGTTTATAGCATCATCAATGAGTTCTTGAATATAGTCGGCAGCACTATTATCTATGAGTGGGGTTATGTCGCAACAATCTTCTGGATTTCCGATTTTTAGAAGCTTAATATTTTTAGTTAATGCAAGCGTTAGGGTATCTGCAACATCATTCATAACTAAAACTCTTTTAACAGCAGTGCATCTTTGTCCTGAATAGCTAAAGGCCCCAGTAACAATGTCACCTGCAGCACCTTCAATATCTGCATCGCTTAAGATTATAGCGGCATCTTTGCCACCAAGTTCCATAATCATAGGCACCATACCAGCAATCTTAGCTACATGTTTTCCTACCTTCGTACTTCCTGTAAAATTTATAAAATTAATATCTTTATGTGTTACTAAATAATCACCTATTTCAGAGCCTTTACCTGTTATTGTATTTAATACTCCATTTGGTATACCTGCTTCATGAAAGAGTGCAACTAGATGAAGCGAGCTAATAGCTCCTTGAGTAGAAGGCTTTAGAATAACACTGTTTCCACCGATGAGGGCTGGGGCGATTTTAGAGGCGGAAAGATTAATAGGATAATTAAAGGGGGATATTGCGAGAACGATTCCCACTGGTACTTTGGTTACAAAGGATATTTTGTTTTTCTTGAAACCAGGGAAATTATCTGCACCTATAGTTTCGCCTTCTAAATGTTTACCAGCATCTGCAGTAAATCTAATAAAATCTGCAGTTCTTTTTATCTCGGTAATACAGGAGTTTTTGTCTTTAGCTATTTCTGATTGCATAACTAAAGATAAATAATCAATATTTTCATCTAGGAGTGTAGCACATTTATGCAAAATTGATGCACGAGAGCTAATTGGCATATCGGCCCAGGATTTTTGAGAATCTTTTGAATTTGAAATAACGGAACTCGCCTCAGCTATACTCATAGCTGGTATGGTGCCTACTAAATGATTGTCAACAGGAGATAAAATATCTATAGTATTTGTAGACGTAACCCATTCACCATTTACTAAATTTTTGTAATTTTTATCTTGGCACATACTTTGGAACAACAAAAATCACCTCTCTTTTTTTATATACTTTAATATAGTATTGGCCAAAGATAAGTATAATATTGATTCAAATGTAGAAGTTATGATTAATTGTGTCTTTTGGTTATAATATTTTGTATTATAGATATTTTAGCATTAAGTGATTCGTTTTCCACTTTTAATTTTAATATGATTTTTTCAGCTGATTTATTTTTATTATGTTGATTATTTAAAGTTTGCTGTAAATTCTTATTTATATCCATTTTATCCTTAATAATTGGTTTATAAATTTTGCTTAAAGTAAAATTTTTGTTGATTATAAAGTATATTCTATTATAAAATGAAATTAGATATAATTTCATTTTTTTATTTATATATTTTATGTTATTATCAATCCAATTTATAAGTTCGTTCATATACAATCACCTCAATTACATTTTACCTATATAATACTAGGAAAGGCAAGGTAATAATAATGGATAGAGATAATAAGAATTATTATTTAAGTGTGGTGGAAAATAAAATTAATAAGCTTAATTACAAAAAAGAGCAATACGATTTAGAACTCACAAAAGAAAATCAGCTTTTGAAACAGAATAATTCTGAAATAGAGAAATTAAAATTTGAAAAAGGTATTTTGCGAGATGGATACAATAGCCTCCTAGAATTACTTCAGAGTGATGGTATAATTTTCGAGATGAATTTTAGTGAATATATTCCACATCAGTGGGAAAATTTATTTATAGTAAAAACTTTAAGTGGATATCAAATTAAAACTAAAGCGGGCAGTAATTTAATGATGCTAGATAAAGACATTTCAAATATATTAAAAGATATAAGCAAAAGAGATTCTTATAGTCTAATAGTTATAAGAACTACAGATAGAACCGCCTTGGTTCAGCTAAGATTCAAATGATTTTCACACAGAATACTTAAAAGCTAAAAATCATATATTAAAAGTGTACAATAAAAAGAGGCTAAGTTTGAAACTTAGCCTCTTTTTATTGTTTGGTTGTAATTATTTAACTTCAGTTCTATCCCTATCGCCATATCTGTCTCTTCCTAAGAAGGATAAAGCATATAGTCCAGCTATACCGACTAAAGCAAATATTATTCTACTAAATGCAGTTCCTGTTCCAAATAAGCTTGATACTAGGTCAAATTGAAAAAATCCAATTAATCCCCAATTCACAGCTCCTATAATAACTAATACGAGTGCAGTAACGTCTAATGCTTTCAATGCATACATCTCCTTTTTAATAAAGTTTTCAGTATTATTGTTTGCAATTTTTTAAAAATTATTACTACTTTATAAAAAAAAATCATTTAAATTATCCATGTATTTCATATATTGAAACTTGATAAGACATAAAAGGTATATCAGAAACTAGAAGGGCATTCTTTACACCTCTAGCAACGGATTTAGTGTGATGTAGCATATTCATCCATGGTGACGCTTAAGGTGTCCTTATACCCTAGACAAACAATGCCTAAGGAGTCTCCTACTAAGATACCATTAACACCACATTTATAAATGATCCTTTCCATGGAATAATCATAAGAATTCATTTTGTAATAAAAATATAAAAATATAAAAATATAAAAATATATATTATTGCATAAGCTATTGATATATAGTAAGAAATGTTTGATAATGTATAGAGTAGGTTCATATACGATAGTGAAATAAATGGAACTTATAGGAAAGAGGGGATTTAAGTGGATATATTTATTGCAATACTTAAAATTATTGCGGGTTCGATTCTTATGCTTGCGATATATTATGGTTTAAAAACTTATGTATTACCTAAGATTAAAGTCAGTAAGTGGATAGTTCTTGCAGCAGCTATAGTAGTATTTATCGTACCTATGCTCATATGGCCTAACATGCATATAGTTTTAAAGAACTATGTAATACCAGGAATAGTTGTTATCTTATTTTTATGGTTTATGGATTTATCAGGATTTATAAAAAATAGAAATGTTTCTAAAACAAATTATACAACTATTGGTAATAAAAAAGATAATAAGAAGGACGTTGTAATGAGGCCTAAGGCTAAACCGAATAGAGTTAAGAACAACGTTGTAATTAGCCCAAAGGATGAATCGAAGAGCGGTAAGAACAATAAGAAACAAAAATAATTTAAAAAGGAGTATAAATTTTAATATAAAATTTATACTTTTTTTTAAAGTGTACTAAAAAGGTTATGTTTATAATTATAAGTGTATGAATTATTTTATATTTAAACTGTCAAGTTCAAATAATCTTAATGTCTAATTTAGATATATAAAAACAAAGATAGTGCTTACAGTATTTTGAAAAATAAGGAGGTGAAAATTATGAAAACAATGACTTGCAAACAACTAGGCGGTGCATGCGATATTAAGTTTCATGTGAACTCATTTGAAGAGATGGCAGAAGCAAGTAAAAAAAATGCTATGGAGATGTTTCAAAAGGGCGATGAAGAACATCTT
>JANZQE010000360.1:0-10512 GCA_038040705.1 Clostridium sp.
TCTTCAGGTGAGAGAATAAATCGTTTAAAAACTTACTCATATGTTTTTCTTTTAGGATCTTCTCTTTAAGAGTAAATTCCCTTTTGAAGCTAGGAAAACATTTATTTGTATTCCACCATAATTTTATATATTTATTTTTAAGTTTTTCTACCATACTGTGTATAACTAAGCTATCCATAATTCACCTCTTTTTCAATTATAACAAATTTTATCCGTAATTCAACATAAAAAGAACAGTAGGAAAATTATTAATCTTCCGTACTGTTCTTTTTATGCTTTTAATTATTTTTTAGCTAGCCTCAACCACATCAAATTGGCTGTTATAAAGATCAGCATAAAATTCACCTTTTGCTAGAAGATCTTTATGATTTCCCTGTTCTACAATATCGCCGTGATCCATAACAAGAATTAAATCAGCATCACGAATTGTTGATAAACGGTGAGCAATTATAAAGCTGGTTCTATTTTCCATTAAGTGACTCATAGCCCTTTGTATCTGAACCTCTGTACGAGTATCTACTGAGCTTGTTGCTTCATCCAAGATAAGGATCTTAGGATCTGCAAGGATAGCCCGCGCTATAGTTAGTAATTGTTTTTGTCCTTGAGACACATTTGATGCTTCTTCATTAAGTAGCATATTGTAACCGTCTGGTAAAGTATGAACAAAGCTGTCTGCATGTGCTGCCTTAGCTGCTGCTATAACTTCATCATCCGTTGCATCAAGACGACCGTAACGTATATTTTCCATTATACTAGCATTATATAGCCAAGTATCTTGCAAAACCATACCAAACATTGCACGCAGATCATTACGAGTAAAATCATTTATATTATAACCATCTATCTCTATTGTACCTTTATTAATATCATAAAAACGCATTAATAGTTTAACCATGGTAGTTTTACCTGCACCAGTAGGTCCAACAATAGCAACCTTCTGTCCGGGTTTCACTGAAACAGAGAAATTATTAATAATTATTTTATCAGCAGAGTATCCAAAATGAACATCCTTAAAATCAACTTCACCCTTAACGTCATTGTGTTCTACTGGATTAGATGTTTCAGGTACTTCATCCTCTTCCTCTAAGAATTCAAATACACGTTCTGCTGAAGCTGCAGTTTGTTGAAGTATATTAGAAATTTGTGCAAGCTGTGCAAGTGGCTGTGTAAATTGACGCACATATTGGATAAATGCTTGAATATCACCAACTTTAATAGTTCCTGTTGCTGCAAGATAACCACCGAGTATTGATACGGCCACATAGCCTAAATTACCTACAAAGGTCATAAGGGGCATCATTATACTAGTTAGAAATTGTGCTTTCCATGCTACTCCAAATAGCTTATTGTTCATCTTGTCAAATTTATCAACACTTTGTTTTTCTCCATTAAAGGCTTTCATTACAATGTGGCCACCATACATTTCTTCAACATGGCCATTTACGTTACCTAAATAATCTTGTTGTTGCTTAAAATATATTTGAGATTTTTTTACGATAACTATAACGAGTCCCATGGATAAAGGAATCATTATCATTGATGCAAGAGTTAATTGCCAACTTATAGTAAGCATCATAATGAGTACGCCCACAACAGTTATAACTGACGTAATAATTTGACTTAAGCTTTGATTAAGAGTCTGACTGAGAGTGTCAACATCGTTAGTAACACGCGATAATATCTCCCCATGATTTGTACTATCAAAGTATTTAAGAGGCATACTATTAATTTTCTCTGAGATGTCTTTTCTTAATTTGTAACTTACTTTCATAGACACATCTGCCATTATAAAGCCCTGAATGTAACTGAAGAGTGCACTTATAACATATAGAACTAGAAGTATAATGATGATTCTTCCTATATAATCAAAATCAATACTGCCTGTGCCAGCTATTTTAGCGAGAGCACCTTCAAATAATTTAGTTGTGACCTTTCCTAAAACCTTTGGTCCTATTATAGTAAAGGTAGAACTAGCTATTGCAAATAATAATACGATAATAATTGAAAGTTTATAAACGCTCAAGTATTTAATCAGTTTTTTCATGGTACCTTTAAAATCACGAGCTTTTTCGCCTGCGGCCATTGAACCGGGGCCCATGTGTCCGCCGCCTCCTCCTCTTTGCCTTTGAGGAGGACGAGTCTCTTTTTTATTGTGTTCACTCATGATAATTCCTCCTTTGAAAGTTGGGATAGTGCAATTTCCTGATAAGTGGTGCAGTTTTCCATAAGCTCCTTATGAGTACCGGTGCCAACTATCGCACCTTTATCAAGAACAATTATCTGCTCTGCATTTTTTATTGTGGATATACGTTGCCCAACAATTAAAAATGTACTAGAGGAAGTTTGTGTTTTAAGTGCTTTTCGAAGTAGCACATCTGTTTTAAAATCTAGTGCTGAGAAGCTATCATCGAAGATATAAATCTTAGCTTTCTTTACAAGAGCACGTGCGATAGATAATCTTTGTTTTTGACCACCGGAAACATTTGCACCACCCTGGGATATTTCACGTTTGAATCCTTCTGAATTTTCATTTATAAATTCCATAGCTTGTGCAATTTCAGCGGATTTTTTTATATCATCATCAGTGGCAGACTCATCTGCATATTTTAAATTTGATTCGATTGTACCTTGGAATAAAGAGCTTATCTGAGGTACATAACCAATATGCGAGCGAAGTTCATATTGTGACACATCACTTATACTCATGCCATCAATAAGGATTTCTCCTCTTTTTATATCATAAAAACGGGGAAGTAAATTTATTAATGTAGACTTACCTGCACCGGTAGAACCTATAAACGCAGTGGTTTCACCTGGCATGGCTTTAAAACTAATATTCTTAAGAACATCTTCCTCGGCTCCTGGATACTTAAAAGATACATTTTTAAATTCTACGAGGCCACAAATACCGCTTTCAAAATGTTTAGGGCTTATAGGATCTATAATAGTAGGTTCCATTTTCAAAACTTCGTAAACTCTCTGTGCGGAAACAGAGGCTCTTGGTATCATAATAAACATCATGGACATCATAATAAATGCAAAAATAATTTGCATAGCATATTGCATAAAGGCCATCATATCTCCTACCTGCATACTTGAAGCCGCAATTTGATGTGCACCAACCCAAACAATAAGTAGTGTTACGCCATTCATTATAAACATCATAGCTGGGAATAATGCAACCATTACGCGATTTACGAATAGATTCGTATTTGTAAGGTCAGTATTTGCCTTGTCAAATCTACCTTCTTCAAACTTCTGAGTATTGAAAGACCTTATTACCATCATTCCTGAAAGGTTTTCACGGGTAACTAAATTTAGTCTGTCAATAAGTTTTTGAATAATTTTAAACTTTGGAAGAGCAATTGTAAAAATACCCCCAATTAAACCCAAAAGAACTATAACTGCCAGTGCAATAACCCAAGACATAGATGTACTCTTATTAAGAGCTTTCATAATACCACCAATACCCAAGATAGGTGCATAAATCATCATTCTTATGGCTATTACTAAAACCGTCTGAATTTGCGTAATATCATTAGTAGTTCTAGTTATTAGTGAAGCTGTAGAAAATTTATCAAACTCTGCACTTGAGAAACTTTCTACCTTAGTAAAGATATCTTTTCTTAAATTTCGTGCAAGTCCAGTGGCAGTTTTAGAAGCCAAAAGGCCAACCGCAACAGTACATGCAGCGCCAAGTAAGGATAATAAAAGCATATACATACCTACGTTTAGAATATAGCTACTCTGGATTTTTTCCGTATTCATTCCAAGGGCATCATATTCCATTTTAATAGGTGCTGCAGCAGCTTGAACAATCATGCTATCACCATAAGCAGTAAATCTTTTATCCATCTGTTCACTTATTTTAGTACGCTGATTTTCCGGTAACTTAGCGAGTAATGCAAATAAATCAGTGTCAGCAGGTAATTTTGTTCCGTTAAAAGACATTTCACCTCCATTTGCATCAGCCTTCATTTTTTCAATGCCAGAAACTGATAAAAATGCTTTTCCAATAATGGGAGTTAGTTTATCGATTTCTGTTTTATCAATATCTTTTAATACATATATAGGTTCTTTTTCAAGCGCTTTGTAATCCACAACATATTTATTATAATCAGAACTTGACTTGTCAACCAATATATAATTACTAGAAACCAAAGTCTTATCTTTATCATTAATAAACAATGCAAGTTTATCCATTTTACTTTTTCGCATGGCCTCTGGTACTGCATTTTCAATACCACCTTGCTGTATTCCTGTATTTACAATGTTAGACATATAGTCTGGCAGTGAAAGGTCAGCCATGGCTTGCACGAATAATAGAATTATTGCTAAAACAATCATTGTAATAAATGGTCTTAAGTATCTTGCTAATTTGAACAATGTATAATCAACTCCTTATTTAATCGTATTGTAATATTGAAGACTATTCACGAATCTCGTTGCTACTTTGTTTATCCATTAACTGCTCTAATGTATCTAAACCCTTTAATATTGTGTCAATTTCTTCAGCAGTAGCTTTTTCCATTATATTTTCTAAAGTTTCTTCAATTTTACAAAATCTTTTTTTAGAAATTTCTTTAAATTTATCACTTATATTTACATAAACAACTCTTCGATCCTCAATACTTCTAGTTCTTTCAACCAAACCTTGTTTCTCTAGTCTGTCAATAATTCCAGATACAGTACTATTTGATAATCCAATCTTTTCGCTTAAATCACTTATTTTCATTTCTCCATCATGAGATAATATACCAATCATCATCCCTTGAGGACCTGTTAAATTCATTTCATTAAACTGTTGAACCATACTCTGCTTTACCATATGGCCTACTCGTTTTAGAGATTTAAATATTTTAAGTCCACTACTTATCTCGCTCAATTACTCACCTTCTCCTCTAATAGTTTACCTCACGAAAGTTTCGCACAAGTATATTTCGTATCAATATATTTCGTATACAAAATAGATTTTACTGCTTAAATGATTGTTCGTCAACATAAATCTTTAATTAATTGTTAAATATATGTTAACAATTGGAAGGAAGACTTTTGATATCACTTGTAGAATATCTTTAAAGCTTGTAATTTTAACTTCTAATTAAGCAATATAAGGTATAATGAAAAGATAAGAGACCTAATGCTCCAAATGCAATAGATCTCTTATCATTATAAAAGATTATAAAATTATTTTTTATTTACCCATATGGGACGCAGCTCCAGAGATAAAAGGAACCAACCAAATAAGCCAAACTATTATACTGAATTTATGGAATTTGGATATCATATCTTCATTTTTCCGAATAAGAACAACTGCGGCCCATATAGCATGAATAAGCATTAGGGCTATAGCAATAACACCTGTAATTCCATGTAAATTGGGGCCTGAGGTTACGACAGTTGAATTACTTGAGATACTTCCCATAAGTAAGGTACCAGTTGTATCACAGACCAAACCAAATAGGAATAAACCTAAATGCCAAGGCTTAAGCGTTCCTTGAATCTTTTCACCCCATACACCGATTGTGTAAAAGACAAGAGCTAAGGTTATAAAAACAATTGCATAAATTAACATAATATTCATCCTCCGTTTTTTTGTATATTTAGAATCTCATGACCTGAGTTTTGGAAGTTTTATCCTGGTTTGTGAATCGTGTTCATATAGTTTTCGAAAAATATCTTATACTAATATAAAGTATAAGATAAAAAAACTGCTATTATATTTTCAAACTATCATATAGCTCATCAAAACTTATAAACTTATTTTTGTTAAGATACATTAAGTTAGAAACAATAAGTTCTGCAAGTTTATAAGAAGAAAGAGTGGAAATTACGTTCTCTTTAGCTTTTTCAATATCTAGCAGTTCACTTATTTTAGTGTATAGAACATCATATTTATTAGCTTCTCTACATATGTAATCATTACCACTAAGCATAGCCATTTCATAAAATATTGGTATGTAGCTAGCCACAAAAACCCCAATTGATACATATATTTTTCTGAATTTTTCTTTGCAAGGCTCATCTGTAAGTTTTAGCTCATCTACTAGATTAGATACCTTCTTCCAATCACCCCTAAAGACTTCTGCTACAAGTTGTTCTTTAGTGGAAAAATAATTATAAAAAGTCCCTGTGCCAATATTACAGCTTTTGGCAAGTTCCCTTATGCTTAATTCTTTAAAGCTTTGAGTTAAGAGAATATTTTTAGCTTCTAAAATTATAGTTTCTCTTAAGTTTTCGATAACTTTGGGCATATTGTCACCTCTTTTATGAACTATGTTCAGTATAATACTAATATGTTATAAATTCAAGCATAACACTAAAATAAAAGTAAATTCTATTGAAATTTACATAACCTTGCAGTATACTGAATATGAAAGCGGTAACATATTTAAGAGAATTAATTATGCTCATTAGTTATTCGGAATGCTGTAAGCGTTTTCCTAAATACGAGGAGGCCTAAAATGACGGTTACAATAAGTGATATTGCTAAAAAGGTGGGAGTATCTCACGCAACAGTATCAAGAGTTTTAAATACCTCAGGATATGTAAAAGATGAAACAAGAGAAAAGGTTCTAAATGCAATTAAAGAGCTAAATTACACACCAAGTGCTATAGCTAGAAGTCTCTCTACGAGTAAAACGAATACAATTGGAGTTATAGTTCCAGATATAAATAATTTATTTTTTGGAGATATAATTAAAGGTATTACTGAAATTGCTGATTTGCATAATTTAAATATAATTCTTTGTGGAACTGATGAGGATAAAGATAAGGAACTAAAAGCTATTAACGTTCTCAAGGAACAAAGAATTCAAGGGTTAATAATAACTCCAACTTTCTACAAGAATTCAAGTAAAAGTGAAAATTTAGAGGCTCTTAAAAATCTAGGAATTCCAATAATATTAATTGATGGGCATGTTGAGTATCTTGATTTTAGTGGAATTTTTATCGATCACATACAGGGTGCTTATGATGGTACAGCTGCTTTAATAAAAGCAGGCCACAGAAAAATAGCTATAATTACAGGAGCTATGAAGTCTAGACCAGCAAAAGAGAGATTGCTAGGTTATAAAAAGGCCTTACAAGCCAATAATATTTCTATAGAAGATAAATATATATTTTATGGTGATTATTCACATGAGACTACTTATGAAATAACAAAAGAAATATTAAGAATGAATAATAAACCCACTGCTATTTTTGTAAGTAGTAATACTATGATGCTTGGATGCATAAAAGCTTTTTATGAAGAAAAATTAGATATACCAAAGGACATGGCCATTATTGGATTTGATAAGGTTGAGGTATTAAATATAATAGGAATGAACATTAGTTTTATTAATGGTCCATCTATCGAACTTGGTAGAATTGGCATGAAGATGCTACTAGAAAATTTAAACAGTGTGGAGCCTAGGGAGATTAAAAGAGTAACTATTCTGCCAGAACTTATGTTAAGTGGATCAGAAAAGTATATAGAGAAAAATAATAAAATAAAAGGAGTAGATTAATTATGAAAATTGAACAATATATTGACCATACATTATTAAAACAGCAGGCAAGTGAGGAAGATATTATAAAAATTTGCAGGGAAGCTAAAGAATATGGATTCGCTTCAGTATGCGCTAATGCATATTATGCATCACTAGTAAGTAAAGAATTAAAAGGATCTAATGTAAAAACTTGTATCGTTGTTGGATTCCCACTAGGGGCGACTACTAAAGAAGTAAAAGCATTTGAAGCAAAACAAGCTATTGAAAATGGAGCTCAGGAAATAGATATGGTAGTTAATGTTGGAGCTATTAAATCAAACAAATATGATGTAGTAAAAGAGGACATAAAAGCAGTGGTTGAGGCATCAAAAGGAAGTGCACTAGTTAAAGTAATACTCGAAACTTGTCTTTTAACTGATGAAGAAAAAGTTAAGGTATGTCAAATAGCAAAAGAAGCTGGAGCAAACTTTGTAAAAACTTCAACAGGTTTTTCAACAGGTGGAGCAACAGTTCATGATATAAAATTAATGAGAGAAACTGTAGGAGCTGAAATGGGAGTTAAAGCGTCAGGAGCAGTAAGGACAACGCAAGATGCAAAAGCTGTTATTGAAGCTGGCGCTAGTAGAATTGGGGCTAGTAGTTCTATAGCAATAGTTAATGGAACTAAAGATTCAAATTCTACTTATTAATTCGTAAATAAATAAAAAATTAAGAGGTGAATAACATGAGAATGTACGATTTAATAATGAAAAAAAGAGATGGCTACGAACTTACTACAGAAGAGATCAATTTTTTTGTAGAGGGGTATACCAGTGGGTCTATTCCTGATTATCAGGTTTCAGCGCTACTTATGGCTATTTACTTTAAAAAGATGAATAAGAGTGAAACAACGGATTTAACAATGGCAATGGTTAATAGCGGTGAAACAATTGATTTATCATATATTGAGGGTATTAAAGTTGATAAACATAGTACTGGTGGCGTAGGGGATACAACTACACTTATACTTGGACCTATCGTTGCAGCAGCAGGAGTACCTGTTGCTAAAATGTCAGGAAGAGGGCTTGGACATACTGGTGGAACCATTGATAAATTAGAATCTTTTGATGGTTTCTCAACTACTATGACAATTGAAAAGTTTATGCAAAACGTAAATGATGTTAAAATTGCTATAGGTGGTCAAACCGCTGATTTAGCACCAGCAGATAAAAAACTATATGCACTTCGTGATGTTACTGCAACTGTAGATAATATGTCTTTAATTGCAGGAAGTATAATGAGTAAAAAAATAGCTTCTGGAGCGGATGCTATAGTGCTTGATGTAAAAACAGGCAGTGGTGCATTTATGAAAAATCAAGATGATTCTTTTGAGCTTGCTAGAGAAATGGTTGATATAGGAAACAATGTGGGAAGAAATACTATTGGCGTAATAACTGATATGGACCAACCATTAGGCTTTGCAATTGGTAATGCATTAGAAGTAAAAGAAGCGATAGATACATTAAAAGGCCAGGGCCCGGAAGATCTCACAGAACTTTGCTTAACACTCGGAGCACATATGCTTGTACTAGGGGAAAAAGCAAAGGACAGTAAAGAGGCAAGGGAAATGCTTGAAGATATTATAAAAACAGGAAAAGGTCTTCAAAAGTTAAGGGAACTTGTAGTAGCACAAGGTGGAAATCCAGCTTATGTAGATGATCCAACATTATTTCCATTGCCAGCTATTGTAGAGAAAGTTATTTCAAATAAGGTCGGTTATGTAAAGGGAATAAAAGCTGATGATATAGGAAGAGCAGCACTAGTTTTAGGAGCTGGACGTGAAACTAAACAAAGTGTAATAAATTTGTCAGTGGGGATTGTCCTTCATAAGAAAATCGGAGATTTTGTGAAGATGGGTGAGGCTATTGCAACTATTTACGCCAGTGATGAAGGCAAACAAAAGGTATCCGAAAAAATGATATTAGAGGCGTATGAAATAGTAAAAGAAGAAATAAAAGCTAAGCCATTAATTAAAGGCATTGTTACAAAAGATGGTACTACAAGATATTAATTAAATATTTTAAGCACTCCACAGTTTTATAGTAGAATGTGATAAGTATATATTACTAAGAATGCATTTATTTAGCATTAGTAATATATACTTTTTTATTTTTTTAATTGTGCTAAAGTGATATTTTGGTTTACAATATATATAATAAGATTAGGGGGGACTTTGTGAATATTTTAATTGTAGAGGATGAACAGGATATAAGAGAACTTCTAGAGATTCATTTATCAAAAGAAGGGTATGAGATATTTACAGCAGAAGATGGTATGCAGGCTTTAGATATATTCCAAAATAAAGATATAGATATTGCTCTAACTTTGAAAAGTGGTGAATATTCGGCTCGGGTTGAAATTAATTCGATAAATGAAATAGGAAAGTTAAGTGATGCTATTAATTTAATGGCGGAAAAAATACAATAAGAAATTACTCTAAAGGAAAAATCACAGCAAAACAGGAAAAGAATAATCTTGAATATTTCTCATGATTTGAAAAATCCATTAACAAGTATATTAGGATACTCAGAACTTTTATTAGAAAACAACGATATTTCAAAGGGAGATAAAAATAAATTATTAAAGGTTATTAATAATAATAGTAAAAGGGCAAATGATTTAATTCAAGATATTTTTGAGTTTTCCCGTGTTGAAAGCGCGGAATATATATTAGATATAGCACGTCATGATATAGGTGAATTTTTAAGAGAACTTATAGCTGGATATGTTCCTATGATGGAGCAAAATGGTGTGCATTATGATGTGGATATTACGGAGGATGAAGTAGAACTTCCCTTTGATAGAAAAAACTTGGATAGGGCATTAAGCAACATTTTACTAATCAGATTAAAGGAGAATGGAAATGGGTGATAAATATGTGCTTGCTATAGATTGCGGAACACAAAGTATAAGAGCTCTTATCTTTGATAGAAATGGCACATTAGTAGGAAAGAAAAAAAGAGAATTCGAACCTTATTTC
>JANZQE010000361.1:0-3673 GCA_038040705.1 Clostridium sp.
TAAAGATACCTTTTGTGGAACAGGTGTGAACTTTATTAAGAGTAAAGAAGCGCTCAAAAGCATTATAGAGAAATATTCTGATTTGGTGGTAGAAGAGAAGTTACAACAGTCTGAACTTATCAGTAATATTGCTGGTAATAATGTCAATACGGTTCGCGTCACTCTTTATAAAGATCTAGAAGGTAGCTTTCATATACTAGAGACGAATATAAGAATGGGGAAGGATGGAGGTTTAGACAATGAGGGGAGTGGAGGAATTGCTTGTAATGTAAACTCAGAGGGCAACTTAAATAAATATGCGACTGATAGATATGCTAATAAATACTTAAAACACCCTAACTCAGGTTTCGTTTTTGAAGGCAGGGCTCTTCCGTTATATGAAGAGTTGATTGAAACAAGCCAAGAGGTTTTTAGGCAGGTCATAGGTGCTCGCATCGTCGGTCTTGATATGCTTTTAGATTCTACTGAAAAATGGCGTTGCATAGAGCTGAGCTTATTTGGTTTAACTACAAAACCTTCTCAATATGCAGGTGATCCATTTTTAGGAAAACATACTGATGAAATAAGAAATAATGTAATTACTCTTAAAAATTAGTTGTATTGAAAAAATTATAACTTTCCTTTTAATGTACTTACATTATTTGATCTATTACTGTAAGAAAAAGATGGTAACACATGAAAAATAAAAATTTTATAAAAAATAAAACTGTTGAAGCGTGGAAAGGCTTATCCGTATATTCTGCTTTTTATAAGTATCATAAAAATTTATATAAAAAAACTGACTTAGAGAAAGCGAAACTGACTAGTAATGAGAAAAAAGAATATCGTGACTACTGGAAGTCTATCTCTCCTATAATCAGTCTAGACGCCATCGAACTGTCTAAATCACTAACGGGTATCTTCAATAAAAAAATTATACCAGAAGAGTTTTTTCCTTTGTATATTGAGCCACATCTCAATAGTGAAAGAAAATTGACTTTCTTAGAGAATAAGAGTGTTTACAATAAATGGTTTGATCCAGGTATCTTTCCAAAAGACTTATTTCATAAGCTCAATAATAGTTATTACACTCATGATTTTAAAATCATCAAAGATATCGATCTATTTATTGAGGAACAGGTTACTGTTAATGATTTTCCAATGGTCATTAAACCCAATAAAAATAGCTATGGTGGTAAAGACATATATTTTGTCAATAGTAAGGAAGATATTAAAAAGATTATTAAAGATCATCCTAATTTAGTTGTCCAAGAAAAAATAGAACAATCAAAGTTACTTGATGTTTTTAATAAAGGTAGTGTGAATACTGTTCGTATCTGTCTATACAAAGATAAAGAAGGAGGGGTTCACTTACTAAACGCTAGTATACGCATGGGTATAAACGGAAGTTTAGATAATACTTCCGCTGGTGGAATAGTGTGCTACATAAAACCTTCTGGTATGCTCAATAAGTATGCTTTCGATAAGAATTTAAAAAAGTATCTAAAACACCCTAACTCGGATCTTGTTTTTGAGTATAAAAAATTTCCATTATATGAAGAATTGATTAAGGCAAGTCAGAATGTATTTAAAGGTATTACAGAAGCTCAATTAGTTAGTCTGGACATGTCCCTAGATTCTAACGATAGATGGCGTTGTATAGAGCTGAATTTCTTCGGACAAACTATACGTTTCGTACAATACGCAGGTCAGCCATTTTTAGGTGAATATACTGATGAGATTATAGAAAATGTACGTAAGGCGCAGCATCATTTAAGTGAACCGATAACTTGATAGACAGATAAATAGGTAAATAGGTAAATAGGTAAATAGCTAAATAGGTAAAGTATGGATATAAAACGATTAATAAGAGAAAAATCAGCACAGGCTTGGAAGTTTTCTTCTGTGTACTCTGCATTTTCCAAACGTAATAAAATTATATATAGTTCTTCACATTTCAAAAGGTCGCAGTTAACAAGAGCCGAGAAGAAAGAGTATCATGACTACTGGAAGGTACTATCACCAATCGTTAATCTTAAAACGGTTGAGATAACCAAGTCAGTATCAGGAATTTTTGATAAAAGAATTGTTCCTGAAGAGTTTTTTTCCTTGTATATTGAGCCTGGATTGAACACTGATAAAAGAGTTAACTTTCTAGAAAATAAGAGTATCTATAATAAATGGTTTGGTATAGAAACTTTCCCAAAAGACCTTTTCCATAAGCTGGATAATAATTATTATACTCATGACTTCAAAATTATAGAAAGTATAGAAAAATTTATCGACGACAATATATTTGAATCTGATTTTCCTATCGTTGTTAAACCTAATAAAGATTCTTATGGTGGCAAAGATATATGTTTTATTAATAATAAGAATGAAGTTAAAAATATTATTAATCAACATGCGAATCTAGTCGTGCAGGAAAAGCTAGAGCAATCGGATTTAATTAATGTTTTTAATGAAGACAGCATTAATACTGTACGTGTATGTATATATAAAGATGATGCAGGTGAATATCACATCATTAATACCAATATACGTATGGGTGTAGACGGAAGCTTGGATAACCTGTCTGATGGTGGCATTGTTTGTAATATCAAATCAGATGGAATGCTAAACGATTATGCAAATGATAGATATGCCAAAAAATTCTTTGAACATCCTAACTCAGGTTTCGTTTTTAAAGGTAAAAATTTCCCCCTATACCATGATATGGTTGATACAAGTATCAGAGTAGCGAAAGATATTATAGATGCTCGATTAATCAGTCTAGATATGGCCTTAGACTCTACTGATAGGTGGCGTTGTATAGAAGTAAACTTAGCTGGACAAACTATATTGTTTGCACAATATGCAGGTGAACCATTTTTAGGTAAATATACAGATGAAGTCATAAACGAATTAAGAGCTCGAATATAAAAACCCTATTATTTTGTAACAGTTAATTAATACTATATATTCATATCTATTCATATATCTCACTAAAATAACCATTCGTACCACTATTAACACCTTATATCTTGAATTGACATAATTAAAAATTAATCAGTTATTATAAAAGGTATCTATCGGTGTTAAGGATTATATGTACAAACAATAGTTAATGAACGTTTGTGATTAACATGATATTCTTAATATTTATATAATGGAAATATGAATTACAAAAGGTTCAAGGTATGAAAATATATATAGCAACTTTACCTAATGGTTTTTTTGGTAGTACAGGCCAAAGCTGGCGGAGCCTAGATGTTAATAAATTGGCTGCTCTGTTAAATTACGATACCGAAATAGTAACAATCAATGATCTGATGAGTATCAAATTTCAAGAAACAGACACGGTGGTTTATACCTCAAGTGATGAAAAGCATATAAGGTTTTATTTACAGGATATTATGTATTTTATTAATAAAAAATGTAGGATTTTACCTAACTACGATATCCTTATGAGCCATGAAAACAAGGGTTTTCAAGAGTTAATGAGAACTGAGATAGGCTTTGGTAATTTACGAGGTAATTATTTTTTTGATATTGATGATTCTACTCTTTCAATTCCAAAAGTATTGAAGACGGTTAATGGTGCAGGCAGTAGTGGCGTTTATTTAGTAAAAAAGGAAGATGATGTAACTGAGATGAAAGATAAACATTTTACTGTATCTAATAAAAGAAAAATAATAAAGCTACAAAGAAAGTT
>JANZQE010000362.1:0-7153 GCA_038040705.1 Clostridium sp.
ATAATACATTAATAGCTGTGGCACTAGAAGAACCTGTCATTATTTTACCTGTAAGAGGATTTGTAAGTCTTATATCTATTGCTCTACCACCATCAGCCATACAATCTATTGTGTGCCATATGTATTTATTATATTTTGCTAGATTTTTTATATATTTTCTTCTTACAGCTTTAGTGTTTTTTACCCCATAAAATATAGGACTAATATTTTCATTTAAGATCTGAACTGTATCCAAAGCAGCATCTTCATTTACTCTGTCCACAGTAATATTAAGCAACTTAGTAGCTTTTACAGTAGCTTTTGATATTCTTAGCATTTGCTCAAAATTATTATCCATAATAAAACCTCTTCTTTATTTTAGGCGTATTATAATAAAATATATTATAATTGTAAAATGCCATTTAATGAATCACTGCATCTTTGATTCATTAAACAGCATAGTAAAATAGTCTAATAAAGTTATTTAATTGCTACTGGTAAATAAAGTCCAAGTACATACAATACATTTATCAATACTCCTACGAAAATTGCTCCCACAGGACCCACTGCCATATCAACAATAGGCTTTTTAGATAATTTATTAAGAGTATAAAGTCCAACAACTATAAATAATCCAAGCCCTGGTGCCATGGCATTTGCAGCCATCATACCTCCTATTAAAAGTGCAACTTCAAGTATTTTAGTCATTGCAGTTCTTATATTATCTCCGCAATTCTTCATTCCAGGGAATTTATCTAGGAATTTTGCAATAACGTCAAGAAGCATAACTTCCAAAGTAATTACAACTGCCCCAACTAAAAATGCTAAAATAGGATTGCTAATAGCAATTCCCACAACAAATACGAATGTCATCCCAGCAGGTCCATATACGCCTGTGGCAATTGCTGTTGTAGCAACAAGTGGAACAAATCCAATTCCTCTTGCTAATGCTGTGAGTGCTGCTTCAGCGTTTTTACCCTCAGATAAAAGATTCAATGATATAGGGTCTCCTGCTATTATAAGCATACTTGTACCCGCTGCTATTAATCCACCCATAACTGCAAGATATGGTACATTCTTTTTTATTTTCTTAACTCTATCGCTAAATAATGATGCAAGATCTACGCTTTGTGCGTTTGGATCTGCTTTTTCACTAACTGCAAATATTATCATTATTATCATACCAACAAGTAGTGCCATCCCTTCAGGATTAAGAGCAACACTTGCACCGCCTATTTCAAATTTTCCGTAATATTGCACAATCTGTCTTACTAAAAATGATAAAGTTAAAGTTATTGCACCCTTTTTAACTCCATACTGATAAGCAACCACTAAGGCTGGGAAAGTTGCAAATGCAGCAATTATTGGAATACTAACCATACTCAATTGTGGCAAGAAATTTACTGGAAGCATTTCAAATACATCAACTACGAATTTTAAACCTACAACTAAACCTACACTATAAATAGCGCCTATTGCTCCAGAGATAACCACTCCTTTTTTGCCATTTGGTGACCAGGTACCAATAATATCAGTACCAAGTAATATACTGTGAATGAGTATGATATTTGCAGCAATAGATACTGGAATACCAAATCCTATAACAAGTCCAAAACCCAATGCAAAACTGGTTGCAGCCAACGCCTTTTTACTCATTCTTCCTTCAAGGTATTCTGGCATTATTGGTCTTAATCCATCATTAAAAACTGCAACACCCTTGTTTGCAAGAATTGAGGCAAACGCCCCGATTAGAGCCATAATAATATACTTCATGATAATTCCCCCTACTTTAAAATATTATTTATGATGAACGGTATAACCTGTTCAGCATGCTGTGGTGTAAATCCAAATGCTTTTTTTCCATTTTCAATTTCTTTTATTATTTCGCTTTCGCTTCTTATATTTCCAGGCATTGAAATCGTTGCACAAAGTGGCATTCCAAGTAATGCTATTGCCATAGCTAGTGCACCGCCACCTCCCGTATTACAAGCACCAAAGTAATAGTCCGCTTGATTTGCTTTAATTGCCAAAGCAGCTTGAATATCTGTTTTAATTTCTACAGAAACCTTGTCTCCTCCTGATTTTTTAATAATTTCTGCTACCCTGTCCTTGTCCATCTGTCCGCCTACAACTATTCTTATCAAATTAATTCCCCCTCGAATTTCTCAATATTTTCTTTATCAAACAATACACATAAGTGCATCAGTAAAAAACTTTTTTCACCGTCAGGAATATCCATATTAATTTCACTTTCAATAATATTCAAAGCTTTTTCGCAAATATGAAAGTATTTATTTAGCTTTACCTCTTCATAAATTTGTTCATCAATTTTTTCAACCGGGCAATTATTTTTCAACCTTTGAAGTGCAACACAAAGGTGTGTTATAAGCATTGCACCGTTTTCCTCTTTAAGTTCTATGCACCATCTATCATGAAAAATAGAAATTATCTTAATAACATTTCTATATATCTCTTCATCAATCTGCCCTGCATCCTTTAATATGCCAAGTCTAATATCTAATTCCACATTTCACATCTCCTTTTCCACATTGCAATATACATTATACTGTATATTGATCGTAAAATTTCATGTATCATAAATCAATAGTTAGGTATAACTTCCCCTGAAACTACTTTCTTCTGATACATTAAAATTTCTTCCTTACTTAGGAATCTTTTAATGAAATTTCTAAGTTCATTTTTATTACCCTTCATTACAAGGACTGCTTCTGTATCTTCATAGTTTAAATTATTCTTCTCCAATGGATAGTATTTTATATTTATTTTTCTCTCAAGTATTTCATCTATATTCCATACAGCTGCGTCTATTTCACCACTTATGACCTTTGACATAATTTGATTGTATGCTAAATCTATGAGCTCTATAGTTTTTCCCTCGCATTGCTTTAAAGTAAGAATGCTTTGGTCAGTAGATGTTTTGTCTATACCAACTTTCATACCATCTTCAATGTTTTTCTTAAGTGGATTATTAAATATGAGTACATGTTCACTTACATAAGTGAACAAACCAAATTCAATTACTATGTTGATGTCCACGCCCTCTTCTATACTCTGCTTTGCAGCTAATTTTGAAACTATAGCAAAATCATACCTATCATTTTCAAGCGCATCTATTCTGACTCTTGCCCCACTCATATATGCAAGATTAAAGGGTATGTTACTTTTATACATAGTTTTATAAAGGCCAGTTGCGAGACCTTCATAAAGTTTTGAATAAGGAAGTGGCATAACACCAACTATAGAATTTCTATCTGTAAAATCCAAAAGCCGCTTATGATCTATGCCTGTAATAAAGGTGCCAAGATGCCCTCTTACATCAAGTATTATAGCTTTATTATCCTGCAAAAGTTTAATAGCACTCTGCACTGTACCTCTTCCCGTTTCATATTTTTCTGAATACTTGGCAACTGTATCAATTCTATCCCCAACCTCCATTCCAATGAACTGATGTGCTAATTTCATTGCTATTATTCCGCTCTTTTGCATTAAACTCATCTTTACGTTCATATTTACACCCTCACACTTTACAATTTAACTACTAGGCTACTATCAATATACAAAATCTTGTACATTGAAGATAAAAGATAATCGTTTACATAAAGGTATATTATCATACACCTTTTGTATTGTCAATCCATAGAGACTATAACCTAAAAAAATGAGAGAAGCGAAACCAATCGGCTTAAATGAAACCGCAATGCTTGCAAATAATCCTTCTGCAGTATCTTTTTTAAATTAAATTAATTTAATTTAATTTCATTTAATTGCAAGTTATCGCATATCATGATAAAATACGATATATTTAGTAATTAAGGGGGTGTACCGTTCGTCATTTACTATAACTACAATAATATTGAATTTAGTTAAATAAGCATACTTATATTTAGGAGGAATGAAAAATTGAATAATAGTTATTTTATAAGCATCGTTTGTGGTGTAGTTTCACTTTTATGTGCATTTTTATTAGCTAACGGTGTCGCTAAGGAAAGTGCTGGTAACGATAGGATGAAAGAAATAGCGGGGTACATACAAGAGGGTGCTATGGCATTCTTAAAAAGAGAGTACACTTACCTTGCTATCTTTATTTCAGTAGTCGCTCCATTAATATTAATTTTCATAAACTGGCAAACAGCAGTTTGTTTCATTGCAGGGGCAATTTTTTCTATTTTAGCAGGTTATTTTGGAATGAAAGTTGCTACTAAAGCTAATGTTAGAACTGCTGAGGCAGCAAGACATGGACAAGAGAAGGCTCTTCAAATTGCATTTTCAGGTGGAGCTGTAATGGGATTATCAGTTGTAGGACTAGGGATAGTTGGACTCGGAATTTTATACATAGTTTTTAATAGCAACGTAGATTTTCTAACTGGCTTTGGACTCGGAGCTAGTTCTATAGCTTTATTCGCTCGTGTGGGCGGTGGAATATATACTAAAGCAGCAGACGTTGGAGCTGACTTAGTTGGTAAAGTTGAAATAGGAATTCCAGAAGATGATCCAAGAAACCCAGCAGTAATAGCAGATAACGTTGGAGACAATGTTGGAGACGTAGCTGGAATGGGTGCAGACCTATTTGAATCATATGTTGGCTCTCTAATATCAGCATTGACTTTAGGTTCATTATTATATAAAGATGGAACTGGAACAGCGTATCCTTTTGCTCTAGCTTCAATAGGGATTTTAGCATCTATTATAGGAGTATTTATAGCTAGAAAGGGTAAAAATGCTAATCCTCAAAAAACTTTAGATACCGGTACTTATATTGGTGGAGGAATCGTAATTGTTTCCGCAGCTTTTTTAAGTAAGTATATGTTCAATGACTTCAAAGCATTTGTACCAATTGCTATAGGCTTAACTGTTGGTATGATCATTGGTAAAATTACAGAAATATATACATCAGCAGAGTACAAACATGTAAAAAACATTGCAGATCAATCTAAAACTGGTGCTGCAACAACGATTATATCAGGTATGGCAGTAGGAATGAAATCAACAGTATATCCTATTATGTTTATAGCAGTAGGTGTTTTAGCATCTTATTATGCTATGGGAGGAAACTCAAATACTCTTATGGGTCTATATGGTATTTCGCTTGCAGCAGTTGGAATGTTGTCTACTGCAGGATTAACAGTAGCTGTTGATGCTTATGGCCCTATAGCGGATAATGCGGGTGGAATTGCAGAAATGTCAAAACTTCCAGCAAGTGTACGCGAAGTAACCGACAAACTAGATTCTGTTGGAAATACAACAGCTGCTATTGGTAAAGGTTTTGCCATAGGATCTGCAGCACTTACAGCTTTAGCGTTATTTGCATCATATGCACAAAAAGTTCAATTAACTGCTATTGATTTGCTACAACCAGTTACCTTAGTTGGATTGCTTATAGGCGCTATGTTACCATTTTTATTTGGAGCTTTAACTATGGAATCAGTTAGTAAAGCTGCTAATGAAATGATACAAGAGGTTAGAAGGCAATTTAAAGTAATACCAGGCCTTATGGAAGGAACTGGTACTCCAGATTATAAAAAATGTGTAGACATATCTACAGCAGCAGCTCTAAAAGAAATGGTATTACCAGGAGTATTGGCTATTACTGTTCCAATAATTGTTGGAATGCTATTAGGGGCAGAAGCTTTAGGTGGTTTGCTGGCTGGAGCAGTAAGTAGTGGTGTTTTACTCGCAATATTTATGGCTAACTCAGGTGGCGCATGGGATAATGCGAAGAAATTTATCGAAGTTGGAAATCACGGTGGAAAAGGCAGTGATTGTCATAAAGCCAGCGTTGTTGGAGATACTGTAGGTGATCCATTTAAGGATACTTCAGGCCCATCAATGAATATACTTATAAAGCTTATGACTATAGTTTCACTAGTATTTGCACCAGTAATATTCCAGTATGGTGGAATACTGCTAAAATTACTAAAATAATTAAATACAAAAGAAGTAGGACTATTTCAAATATGAAATAGTCCTACTCTTTTTGTATTATTAAATATTCCGTTTAATGGTTGCTTAATTCACAAACTATATATTTATTTTTATAATTCTCATAATTCGCTCTGCGGTTTTTTGTAAAAGTAACTCACTATTTTGCATTGCTTCCTCTAGTAGCATAGGCTTATCAACTATTGAAAATATGCTATCGAAGCCTTTAGAATATAATTCTTCAGCATCCTTTCCTATACCACCCGCTATAGCTATTACCGGAATATTATACTTTTTAGCAAGCTTTGCTACTCCGTATGGAGTTTTACCATATTGAGTCTGATAGTCTATCATTCCCTCACCCGTTATAACTAAGTCCGCGTCCTTTATCTTATCTTCAAGCGCTGTAGTTTCTATAACAATATTTATACCTGATTGTAATTTAGCATTCAGAAATGCAAGAAGCCCTCCGCCAAGCCCTCCTGCTGCACCAGCTCCTGGGTAGTCCACAATTGAAATACCTAAGTACTTCTCTACTATTTCTGCATAGTGAGATAAATTCTTATCTAAGGTAATAATCATATCCCCATCAGCACCCTTTTGAGGACCGAAAATAGTCGACGCACCTCTCTCCCCACAAAGTGGATTATCTACATCACAAGCAGCTACTATATTACATAGTTTTATTCTGCTATCAATTTTTGATAAATCTATAGTTTGAAGTTTATCTAAGCTTCCACCACCAAAGCCTATTTCATCACCATTTTCATCTAAAAGCCTTACGCCTAGTGCAGTAAGCATACCAGCACCTCCATCATTAGTTGCGCTACCACCTATACCAATTATAAAATTTCTACATCCCATGTCCAAAGCATGGACTATTATTTCTCCAGTTCCAAAGGTTGTTGTTTTCATTGGATTTCTTTCTTCTTTTGATAGTAATGTGATTCCAGATGCAGCTGCCATTTCAATCACTGCAGTGTTATCATCTCCAAGTATTCCATAAAAGGCATCAACTGACCTCATAAGGGGATCCTTTACTTTTAAATTTATGAGTTTTCCACCTGTAGCATCTACAAGAGATTGAACAGTCCCTTCTCCACCATCAGCCATAGGTACTTTAACTATTTCTGCATTATCAAACACCTTTCTTATTCCCTTTTCAAGATTTTCACACACCTCAAGAGCTGAGAGACTACCCTTAAAGGAATCTGGTGCTAATACAATTTTTTTT
>JANZQE010000363.1:0-5023 GCA_038040705.1 Clostridium sp.
AATGTTACACCATCAATTTCTGGCATATGTATATCTAAAAACACTATTTCCGGTTTAGTTTTTTTTATAAATTCCAAAGCAACTAAAGCATCTAAGTACTTACCAATTATTTCTATTTCAACATTTTTACTCAAAATAAAACTTAGCTCATCTAAAGATAATTGTTCATCATCCACCAAAACTACTCTTAGCATATATATCCCACCCATATTTAAATTTCATCATTGTAACAAATTAAAACTAAACGCATTTTATATTTTGCATTGGTATACATAAAGTTATGTGGGTTCCAACGTTGAATTTACTAATAACTTCTAATTTAGCATTATATAATTCTCTATATTTACAAGTAGAAGTTGCAATTGATCCACAATTTTTATCATGGATTGCCTTTATTACTTGCTTTTCCTCCATACCAACTCCATCATCATTAATTTCTATTACTATTTTCTCTATATCTCTTCTAACAATAAAAGTTAAATTCCCACCATGATTTTTTTTTAAAATTCCATGGCTAATTGCATTGTCTATTAAATTATACAACGAATTTTTGGGAATCAAAAAATTTACATCTTCTTGGATAATGCATTTATAATTAAATCGATCGCCAAATCTTACCTTCTGAATGTATAAATAGGATTTTATGTACTCTATTTCCTCATATAAAAAAACAGTTTCCTCCAGTTCATTAAAATTAAATCTTAAATAACTAGTAAGTTCTAAAACAACATTCCTAGCTTCTTCAGAATCTTGTCTACAAAGTGCTAATATACTATTTAAGGTATTAAACAGAAAATGTTGGTTAATGTGTGAATTATTTGTTTTATCTATTTTCAATATTTTTCTCCTTCTACTCATTTATGCAATATAATGCTACCCATAAACGTTTATCTGAATTATATTGTTTAAGCACTTAGTCTCTATATCGTAGATTTCCCTCTATAACTTTAGCAAAAGTTATATTTTCTATAAACTATCTAAATTTTTAATATCTTTATCCATTAATACTGGACATTTTCAAATTATTAATTTACTATTAATTAAGAGGATTATAATAATTTATATTAAAAAATATTAAGGAGGTTTTATTATGGCAGCTGCACATTCGTTTGACATAGTATCAGATGTAGATATGCAAGAAGTAGACAATGCAATAAATCAAGCATTAAAAGAAATTAAACAAAGATATGATTTTAAAAACACTATTACTGAAATTACCTTAGGTAAAGAAGATATTAAAATAATATCTGATGATAATTTTAAGTTAAAAGCGGTTATAGAAGTTCTTACCGGTAAACTTATAAAAAGAGGTATATCTGGAAAGGCATTGGACCTAGATAAACCAGCACCTGATACACTAGGTTCTGCTAGACAAACTGCTAAAATTGTAAAAGGTATTTCTACGGAAAAAGCAAAAAAAATCATTGCAGAAATTAAATCCAGCAAAATTAAAGTTCAATCTCAAATCATGGATAATCAGTTAAGAATTACTGGTAAAGACCTTGATGATTTACAACAAGTAATGGCACTTGTAAAATCAAAAGATTTTGATATCGCACTACAATTCACTAATTTTAGATAAGTTATAAATTAAAGGTTAGTACATTTTATAATAAAATGTACTAACCTTTAATTCAGTATATGTTTTGCATTAAGTACGTTATATTTACTGAATTTGTTTATAAAAAATACATTGTATTAAATATATTGTATTTTTTCTAAAAATTGGCTATACTATATAAGGTGTTACAATATTGTTTAAAATGACATTGAACTATAAAATTTTAGCATAATACGTAAATGTTTGTTAATTTTTTTTTTCTATGTTAAATATTTTCATAATCCTATTGACGTTTTATGTTATATTTGCTACAATTTAATTATAAATAAGTCGAAAGATGTTTGAGGAGGAATTTATTATGAAATCAACAGGTATTGTTAGAAAAGTGGATGAACTTGGAAGAATTGTTATTCCTATAGAATTAAGAAGAACTTTGGATATAGATATCAAAGACGCTTTAGAAATCTATGTAGATGGTGATCAAATTATTCTTAAAAAATATGAACCAGCTTGTATTTTCTGCCAAAATGCAAGAGACGTTGTAAACTACAAAGGTAAGAACATTTGTAAAGATTGTCTTTCTGAATTAGGTTCAGGCAAATAATTTATAAAACATAAAGAAGAGATATCCGTTTGGATATCTCTTCTTTATGTTTTTAATCTAAAATCGCTACCACACTTTGAACAAGTTACAATAATTTTACCCTTAGCTCTTGGTAGTCTTAATTTTTGTGTACATTTAGGACAATTAGTTATTATATATTTTCGTTTTTCCCTTAGTTTATCCATAGGATTATACTTTTTAATCTTATTATTATTTTGTTTCACATGTTCTTTCATAGTTTCTTTTAAATCCTTAAGTTTATGATTAAAATTTGTTTTTATATTTTCTAAAATATATCTTTCATTATTTTTCCTATGTACACTTGTAGATTTCCTTCTCCAAATTGAATAGACAATAAGTGCCACACCTAAAATCCATAAATACCTAGTTACAATCAAAAATATTCCTACAGTAAAGGTTATTTTGAAAAAACTATCCGAGCCATAAAATTCTCTAGCAGTTTTAACAGTCATTTATACTATTCCCCCTATTATTCTATAGGAGAGATACTAATTTTTTCTATCTCCCTTATTAGTCTTATACCTTATAGTTTATTTTAACACTATAAACCAAAAATTATTATTAACTTTCTGTAAAACTATTTAGAATTAATTTTATATAAAAAAAAACTGAGCATATGCTCAAGTTTTTTCCCAAAATTCAGAAACCTTATTTTTGGCCTCAGTATTATTATTTGTTTTATCATAATTCTCCCACTGCTTTGGGTATAGTCTTCTATACCTTTGCTGCAGGAATCTATCATCTATTAAAAGGACAATTCCTCTATCCTCTTCTGTTCTAATTACTCTTCCAGCCGCTTGTAACACTTTATTCATACCTGGGTACATGTATGAATATTCATAACCAAAATTATTTTTATTATCATAATATTCACGAAGAATCTCTTTTTCATAGCAAATCATAGGAAGCCCTACTCCGATTATTACTGCACCAATTAATCTGTCACCTTTTAAATCAATACCTTCAGAAAATATACCACCTAAAACTCCAAAACCTAAAATATTCTCATCTGGGCTACTATTAAAGTTTTGAAGAAATGTTTCTCTATCATCTTCAGTCATAAAATTGGTTTGAACACACAGCTTAATATTGGGATACTTTTCATTAAATTTATTACTTACTTCATCCATATATTTATACGAAGGAAAGTACACCATATAATTTCCGATTTTAGCATTTATTACTGAATATATATACTCTACTATTTTAGGATAACTATTTTCCCTGTGATTGTATTTTGTAGAAATATCCTTTGCTATCATTAATTTAAGTTTATTTTTGTCAAATGGAGAATCTAGAGTTAAATGATAATCTCCACTTTCCCCTCCCAAAATTTCTTTAAAGTATAATAGTGGTAGTAGGGTGGCAGAGAAATACACTACAGACCTTCCCCTTTTGGATGCTTCTCTTAGAAGCGTAGATGGGTCCAAGCAAAATATTTTTAATACTACATCATGCTCTGTAGTCTCTACGTAGGTGATGTATTTTTCATCATAGAGTTCTGCTATACGAATAAAGCTGAGAGAATTAAAATAAACTTCTAAAAAATTATCATACATTTCAGATTTTTCATTTTTAGTCAACCACACTTCTAATAATTTAGTAAGATTATTAAGTAAATTGCATACATCCACAGGCTCAGAATTATGCTTATAGTATCCCTTTTCATCACACATTCTTTTCATACTGTTCATAAATGTGTTTAATTTGTTAAGTGCTTTGTACAATTTGTCGTCCAAACCTTTTATATCACGTTTAAGCCCTAAAAGTAGCTTTTTATGAATTGTCGCAGAAAACATTTCCCTAGCTCTATCTACTAAGTTGTGTGCTTCGTCAACCAATATAGTATAGTCTCCATTGTTATCCATAAAGAATCTCTTTAGGTATACCCTAGGGTCAAATACGTAGTTATAATCACATATAACACAATCAGACCATAGTGTTAAATCCAATGAAAATTCGAAGGGGCATACTTTATACTTGTTCGAATAAATTTCAATTATATCTCTAGTAAATGTATCTTCACTGCTTAAAATATCAAGGAGCGCTTCATTAATTCTGTTGAAATGTCCCTTGGCAAATTTACATTGTTCCGGATTACAGGCACTACCTTTGCTAAGACATACTTTATCCTTTGCTGTCAGTGTAATAGTCTTGAATTTAAGTCCATTTTCTTTCATTTTTGAAAAGGCTTCTTCTGCAACTTGCCTTGTTATAGTTTTAGCTGTTAAGTAGAATATTTTTGATGTATGACCTTCTCCCATGGCCTTTACCGTTGGGAACAGTGTAGATATAGTTTTGCCAATCCCTGTAGGGGCTTGGAGAAATATTTTTTTACGCTCTACAACTGTTTTATATATAGATACCGCAAGTTCTCTTTGTCCTGACCTATATTCCTGAAAAGGAAATTTCATACCTTGTATACTATTATCTCTCTTTTCATTCCACACGCTTGCAATATTTGCCCATATAAAATATCTAGAAATAATATCATAAAAGAACTCTTGTAGCTCAAGGTTAGTAAAACTTTTAATGAATCTCTTGATTTTCTCAGAATTTATTTCATAATACGTTAATTGTACATTAATAATCGGAATATCATTTTGAACTGAGTATATATATGCATAGCACTTAGCCTGAGCCCAGTGGAGCCCATTATAATCTTCCTCTATTAGTTCTAAATCTCTAGTAACTGTTTTAATTTCATCTATGGTAACAACCTTATTTTCAATTAGAATTCCATCGGCGCGACCGTCAATAACAATTGTAGCACCATTATAGGGTATACTATATTTCAAACTAACTTCAGAGGTATATTCTTGTCCAAATATTATAGA